>JAYUBX010000539.1:0-2556 GCA_043740665.1 Candidatus Neomicrothrix sp. | reverse complement strand
TCGGCCAGACCGACGAAGCCGAGTCTCCGGCCGGGGTCGATGCCGACATCGACCTCATGTCTTCGGCCGACGATCTTCCCATCAGTCTCACCGTCGACTGATCCCGGGGCTCCCGCAGTCGTCAGGGGCCTCGAGCGGCACCTTCCCCATCAATCCGGCCGGCATCACCCGCTCCCACCAGCGGGCGATGCCGGTCGTGCCGCGTCTGAGGGATGTCTAGGGTTTCGCTCCGACCGAACGATCACCGACACCGCTCTGGGCGGGTCTGGAGAAAAGTCACATGGCATCACCCGTCGTCATCCTCGGAGGCCTGCTCGTCCTGGTCGCGGCCGGGGTCGGTATCTGGGCATTGATCGACGTCGTCGGCCACAGCAAGGACGACTTCATGCTGATCGGCCAAGACCGCACCATCTGGATGGTGGCCATCATCGGCCTCACCGTGGCGTGTGGGTTCTTCGGCCTGATCCCGTCGCTCTACTACCTGTTCGCGGTCCGCCCGAAGCTCCGGGCGGCCTGACCGACCGCCGGGGATTCTTCCCGGTGGGCGCGACCCCGTACTCTTGGACGGGTGAGCAAGAAGTATCTGATCCGTACCTTCGGGTGTCAGATGAACGTCCACGATTCGGAGCGCATCGCCGGGTTGTTCGAAGCCGACGGCATGCAGGAGACCACGTCGCTCGACGAAGCCGACGTCGTCGTGCTCAACACCTGCTGCATCCGCGAGAACGCCGATAACAAGCTCTACGGCACCCTCGGCCATCTCAAGTCGGTCAAGGCGTCGCGCCCCGAGCTCGAAATCGTCGTCGGGGGCTGCCTGGCCCAGAAGGACCGAGACCTGATCCGCGAGAAGGCGGGCCACGTCGACGTGGTCTTCGGTACCCACAATGTGCACCGAGCGGTCGAGCTGCTGCACGCGTCGCGAGCGACCGGTGCGGTTACCGAGATCTGGGAGGAGACGGTGCTCGACGAGGCCGAGGCTTTCCCGTCGGCCATGACGGCCAAGCGTGACGTCGACTATTCGGCCTGGGTCACGATCCAGATCGGCTGCGACAACTCGTGCGCGTTCTGCATCGTCCCGTCGGTTCGGGGTCGCGAGATCAGCCGGCCGTTCGGTGACCTGGTCGCCGAGGTCGAACGGCTGGTGGCCGACGGCGTGGTCGAGGTCACCCTGTTGGGCCAGAACGTGAACTCGTATGGCCGTGACCTGACCAGCCGGTTGCGATCCGAGCCGCCGGTCGCGTTCGACACGCACGAGGCCGGACCCGCATGGGCGGCCGACGAGCGTCGCCGGCCCCGGCCGCTGTTCGCCGACCTGTTGACCGCGGTCGCCGGCGTCGAGGGTCTGCGCCGGGTGCGCTACACCAGTCCTCACCCCAAGGATCTGCGGCCCGAGACCATCGCCGCCATGGCCGCCAATTCGCAGGTGTGCGACCACCTGCACCTGCCCTTGCAGTCGGGCAGTGACCGCACGCTGGCCGCCATGCATCGGGGCTACACCGCCCAGCGCTATCTCGACCGTCTGGCTGATGCCCGCGCCGCCATGCCCGATCTGGCCGTCACCACCGACATCATCGTCGGATGTCCCGGCGAGACCGACGACGACTTCGAGCGCACCCTCGAAGTGGTGGCCGAGGCCCAGTACGACAGCGCCTACACCTTCATCTACTCGCCCCGGCCGGGCACCGAAGCGGCCGACCGGGTGGCCGAGTTCGTCGATCCGGCCGTCGTCGGCGAGCGGTTCGATCGACTGCGGGTCGTCGTCGAACGGTCGGCCCTGGCCAAGCACGAAGCGCGGGTCGGACGGGTCGAGGAGATCCTGGTCGAGGGGCCCAGCAAGCGTGATCCCGCCGTGATCAGCGGCCGCACCGCCCAGAACAAGCTGGTGCACGTGCCCGGCGACGCCGGTCTGCGCCCCGGTGCCTTCGCCGAGGTGCGCATCGTCTCGGCCGGCCCTCATTTCTTGCGGGGCGAGCTGATCGAGATCACCGCCCGTCCCCGTCATCGCACCCGTATCCCCGTGGTGTCGGCCTGACCGCGACCGGCTCGGCCCAACGGCGCAGCTGGTTGGTCGCCGCCGGAGCGCCGGTCGGCTCGAGCGATCACCCGTCGGGCGTGGCCGCCGCCGAACTGGCCGCGTCGGGCTTCGACATCACCGCGCTGCTGGTCGGCGTCGCCGAAGGGCTGCGAGCGCTGCACGCCACCAGCGCCGCGGGCTGCCCGTTCGACGCGGGACCCGGCGCCCTCGTCGACTTGGCCCGTGAGCGGATCGACCTCGGTTTGGTCGGCTCGGTGCAGTTCGACCCGCCGTACCGGCGCTACTCGCCGAGCGCGCTGCTGGATCTGGTCGAACGCGGCCGTCCCGCTGATCTCGACGCTGCTGACCTCACCATCGTTCACGGGGACGCCGGGTTCGACCGGGTGTGGCTCGACGCGGGCCAGGTCACGGGGTGGACATCGGTGGGTCGGTCCGGCATCGGCGATCCCTACCGCGACCTGGCCACCATGGCCGTCGACCTGGCCCAGCGGGTGACGCCCGAGGCGCTGGGGCCGTTCATC
>JAYUBX010000538.1:0-1634 GCA_043740665.1 Candidatus Neomicrothrix sp. | reverse complement strand
TCCTGGAACGGGGGCCCGATCAGCGAGCGAAGGGTCGAGCGGTCGGTCACCTCGATGCCCACTTCGGCCAGGGCGACCTGCGCACCGCGGGTGATGCCTTCCTCAGGCAGCGTGAGTGTGCCGTCGAGATCGAAGAGCACGGTCGACGGAGGCTGGCGGACCGCAGATTCGAACATCGGCCGACCCTAGCGGCGCACACCCCACCCGACATCAGGCTGACGGCCGGACCGCCCACCGGTTGTTGGTCGGACCCGGGGAGGCCGGGGTCAGGCGACGATGTTGACCAGCTTGGGGGGCTTGGCGATCACCTTGCGGGGTGGGCCGGTCAGAAAGCCCGCCACCTTGGATGACGCCAGGGCCAGCCGCTCAGCCTCGGCCGCGTCGATGCCCGCGGCCACCTCGATCCGATCCCGCACCTTGCCGTTGACCTGCACGACCATGGTGACGGTGTCGACCGTGAGCATGGCGGCGTCGGCGGCCGGCCACGACTGCTCGTGGATGTGGGCCGGTCGGCCGTCGGCCAACGCCGGATGCCGATTGGCCCACAGCTGGGCGGTGATGTGCGGGGCCATGGGCGCCATCAGCAACAGCAGGGTGTCAACGGCGAAGGCGACCGTCTCGGTGCGGCTGCCTTCGGGTGACAACACGTAGCGGTTCAGCTCGTTGACGAACTCCATGTAGGCCGCCACCGCGGTGTTGTACGACCATCGCTCATAGTCGTCGGTGACCTTCACGATCAGCCGGTGGGTGGTCTTGGCGATCTCGATGTCGGCCGGCGTGGGTTCGCGGTCGACCGACACGATGGCGGACACGACCTCGCCGGTGGCCAGCCGCCAAAGCCGCTGCAGGAATCGAGCGGTGCCGTCGATCGAGACGCCTTCCCAGTCGACGTCGTCCTCGGGCGGCCCGACGAACAGGTGGGCCAGACGCAGGGCGTCGGCGCCCTCACGGTCGAGGATCGGTTCGGGGGCGACCAGGTTGCCCTTGCTCTTCGACATCTTGTCGCCGTCGAGGCGGATCATGCCCTGGGTGAACAGCCGAGCGAACGGCTCACGTAGCTGCTGGGGAGCGATGCCCAGGTCGGCCAGCGCCTTGGTGAAGAAGCGGGCATACATCAGATGCAGGATGGCGTGCTCGACGCCGCCGATGTACTGGTCGACCGGCATCCACGATTCGACCGCCGCCGCCGAGAACGGCGCTTCGGTGTTCCACGGGTCGGTGAAGCGCAGGTAGTACCACGACGAATCGACGAACGTGTCCATGGTGTCGGTCTCGCGCCGTGCCGGGCCACCACAGGTCGGGCACGTCGTGTGCAGAAAGCCTTCGTGCAGTTGCAGCGGCGACTGGCCCGTCGGCTGGAACTCGACATCGTCGGGGGCCAGCACCGGCAGTTGGTCGTCGGGCACCGGCTGGATTCCGCAGGTGTCGCAGTAGATCACCGGGATCGGGCAACCCCAGAAGCGCTGGCGCGACAGCAGCCAGTCACGCAGCCGGAAGTTGACCCGCCCCTCGCCGATGCCGCGTTCCTCGAGCCACGCGATGGCGGCGGCCACGCCCTCGACCTTGCCCATGCCGTCGAGCCAGTCGCTGTTGATGTGCACGCCTTCGCCGGTGTAGGCCTCGCCGTCCCATCC
>JAYUBX010000537.1:0-2814 GCA_043740665.1 Candidatus Neomicrothrix sp. | reverse complement strand
GCGGAGCCCTACGGCGGCACCGGCTGGGGCAATCAGGGCGGGGTCGACGCGGTCCAACCCGGTCAGCACGGACGGCCGTTCGCGCTGCCGCTGACCCTGCCGCCGCTGGGGGTCGTGTACATGGCGCCGCAGCCGAGCGTCGCGGTGGCCGACCCGTCCTGACCGGCGACGCGGCCCGTGGGTCATTGGGCCTGTTGTGACCGATCACCCGGAGAATTGCTTCAGTTCCATGACGAAATGGGTTACGATTCGGCTCTGGCGTGCGTGTTTCGTGCACTCGCGCAGCTCGTCCCGGAAGGAACGCGGTGTCTTCGCAATCGATTCCACTCGACACCGCCGATCTGGCGTTGCGGGATCGGGTCCGGGCTTACCTGCTCGGACCTTCACTGGGCGAGGAAGTCACCCCCCACGTTGTCGACCCCGACATTGAGGTCGCGGCGCCCACGCTGATCGCTCGGTACGGCCGCCTGGTGCTCTCGGCGGCGTCCGGCCTGGCCGGCACCCTGCTCATCGTGGGCTCGGCCCCGGTCTGGTACCTGGCCACCGCCAGCTGGCGTCTCACGGTTCCCGGCGTGCCGCACCCCGGGACCTCGGCCCAAGCGCTCACCAACTTCATCGTCGGCCTCGTGCTGCTCAGCCTGGGTTGGATTGGCCTGATCGGTGGGGCCGAGCGGGCCCCCATCTCGGCTCGGGCCAAGCTCATCTCCGTGGTGGTCGTCGGCGCACTGTGGTGCATCCCGGTGCTCCTGGGTCCACCGCTCCTCAGCCATGACGTCTACAGCTACGCCTCGCAGGGCGAGATGGCCCGACGGGGCATCGATCCCACCGCGCAGGGTCCCAACGCGCTCAAGGCCCGCGGGCCGTGGGTCCGCCAGGTTGACTCGATCTGGCGCGATGCGCCAGCCCCCTACGGCCCGGTCGCAGTCGAGGCCGGCGAACGGGTCGTGCAGCTCACTGGCGATGATCCCGCCGCTGCCATCTGGGGTTTCCGGGCCCTCGCCATGCTCGGCGTCATCATGGCCGGCATCGGTGTGGGCTCGATCGCCCGGTCGTCCAAGCAATCGCCGGCCGTCGCCGTCGCCGTCGGCATCGCCAGCCCGCTGGTACTTCTGCACCTCATCGGTGGCAGTCACAACGACGCCTTGATGATGGGTCTCTTGGCGCTGGGCGTGGCCGCCTTCCAACGACATCGACGGTGGCTCGGCTTGGCCTTGGTCATCCTGGCCACCGGGGCCAAGGTCACGGGTGCGGCCGGTCTCGTGTTCCTGGCGTGGAACTGGTTCGACGATCCCGACACCCCGATTTGGCCGCGCATCCGTGCCACGGTCGCCGTCGCCGTCGGGTCGATCGCCACTCTCTCCGTCATGTCGGTGATGGCCGGCATCAGCGTCGGCTGGATCGCCGCACTCAAGAGCACCGGCAGCATCACCTCGACCTTCTCGGTGTCGACCAAGCTCGGTTTCCTGGTGGCCAGCGGCCTGCAGACCATCGGGGTCCCGCTCAGCTCAGCCGCGTCGGTTGCGGTGTTCCGCCTGCTGGGCATCGCTCTGGCCGGCGTGATCTGCATCGTGTTGTTGCTGCGCAGTCCCCGGTTGGGTATGCCTCGCGCGCTGGGCATGAGCATGATTGCCGTCGTGCTCTTGAGCCCGGTCGTGTGGCCTTGGTACCTGGCCGCCGGTTTCGCGCTCGTGGCCGCCAGCGGCATGGGCAAGTGGCGTCCCACTTATATCGTGCTGATCGTGGCCGCCAGCGCCGTTGTGTTTCCCACCAGCATCTCGCCGGTGAAGGCGCTGAGCGCCTACCAGCACGTCCTCACCATGGGCGTCGTCGTGCTGATCATCGCCTGTTGCTGGATTGCCCAACGGTTGGCGGCCTGGCTCGAGGACCGACGCGAGGCCGATCGGTTGGCGGCGCGGCCTCTCTCGAAGCCAACGCCGCCCACGCGACCGCCCGCCGCGGTCGAACGGGTGCTCGAGTCCTCGAAGCCGTAGTCGGCGGCGGGGTCACGTCAGTGCCATCGCCGTCCTGGATCGAGCGAAGGGCGATGCCGCACTAGTCTCCCGCCCCATGAGTCGCCCGTCCTCGGACCCCCCGAGTACCAATGTTGACCTCGCCGTTCCGTGGCTTCGTCGCGCGCCTGCGGGCCGCTGTCGGGTCCGACGCGTCTGGGCTCAGACAGGCGCTGGCGGCGCTGCTGGTCTCGTCCGGCGGTGACCTGCTCGCCGGGCTGACGCTCGGCGCCATCACCGGCACCCTCGAGCAACTGCCCGGACTGCTCGTGCTTGTCCCCGCCGCCATCGGCATGCGGGGCAACATCTTCGGGGCCCTCGGCAGCCGATTCGGCACGGCGATCCACACCGGAACCTTCCGTCTGTCGCGACGGCGCGACACGGTTGTCGGTCAGAACGTGGTGGCCGCGATCGCCCTCACGTTGTTCATCTCGGCGGCCCTCGCCGTGCTGGCCAAAGCGGTGGCCGGCATCTTCGGCGTGTCCGAGACGATTTCGCTGGCCGACTTCATGGTCATCTCCGTCGTGGGCGGCGTGCTCAGCTCGATCGTTGTGCTGGCGTTGACCTTGGGCGTGGCCTCGCTCTCGGTCCGACGGGGCTGGGACATGGACAACGTGGCCGCCCCCCTGGTCACGGCCGCCGGCGACATGGTGACGCTGCCGTCGCTGTTCCTCGCTACCTACCTGGTGGGCATCAAGGGCGTCACCGTCACCATCGCGGTGCTGGCCGCCGTCGTCGCCGTCGGATCGCTGGTCTGGGCGATCCACCTCAAGTTGCCCATCGTCGGCCGCATCATCCGTGAGTC
>JAYUBX010000536.1:0-2918 GCA_043740665.1 Candidatus Neomicrothrix sp. | reverse complement strand
TCGGGTCGGGCGGCCGATTCGGTGTCCGGCTCGGCGGCGAGCGACGGGTCGACGGTCACGACCGCGACCGATGAACACGTGGCCACCACCACGACGACGTTGGCGGCAACCGACCCACCTACGACTGGCCCGACCGTCACCTCGACGCCATCGGCCGCGCCGCCGACCACGTCGGGGGCCAATGCCGATGCCAAGGCCGGATCGGGGCCGCTCGGGGCGCTGGCCGGCCACACCATCGTGGTCGACCCTGGCCACGACGGCGCCGACGGCCAGCACCTCAGCCAGATCAACGCCCAGGTCTTCATCGGCAACGGCTCGAAGGCGTGCGAGTCGAGCGGTACGGCTGGAAACGACGGCTATCCCGAACATGCCTTCACCTGGGATGTCGCCAATCGGCTAGAGGCGATCCTGGCCCAAAACGGTGCCCACGTCGTGATGACCCGACCGTCCGACGACGGGTGGGGACCCTGCATCACCGATCGGGCCCGCATCGGCAACGACGCCCACGCCGAGCTGGGCGTGTCGATCCACGCCGACGGCGCCCCAACCACCGGGCGGGGCTTCCACGTGATCCGACCGCTCCCGGTGCCCGGCTACAACGACGGCATCGTCGATCCGTCGAACCGGTTTGCCACCATCCTGCGAGACACGTTCGGTCCGACCACGTCGATGCCGACGGCGAACTACATCGCCACCAACGGCCTCATCTCGCGATCCGACCTGGGGGGCCTGAACCTGTCGCACGTGCCCAAGGTGTTCATCGAGTGCGCCAACATGCGCAACGCCACCGACGAGGCCATGCTGCACGACCCGGCCTGGCGGCAGCAGGCGGCCGAGGCTATCGCCGCGGCCATGAACTCGTACTTCGCTACGCGCTGACCGGATCGGCCCTGGCGAGTGGCTCAGGCGAGTGGTTCAGGCCAGCGGGGCCAGCGCCTCGGCCAGCGGTTCGAGCACCGCCGGATCGTGGGGCGGCGGCAGGTAGATGATGCCGAGGTCGAGGCCGGCTTCGGCGTACTCAGCCGCCTGCTCGGCCAGGGCTCCCACGCCGGCATCGGCGTCGTAGCGCAGGTGGGTCGACAGGGTGATCTCCGACGGGTCACGGCCGATGTCGGCGCAATGGCCGAACAGGATGTCGCGACTGAGCTTCCAGTTGTCGACCGTGGCACCGGGGTGGTTCCAGTGCTGGGCCCATCGGGCGGCGGTGCGCAGCGTGCGCTTGGGGCCGGTGCCACCGATCACGATCGGCGGGTGCGGCTGCTGCACCGGCTTGGGCTCGTTGCGGGCCTCGTTCAGCTTGTAGTAGCGGCCGCTGAACGTGGTGGTCTCGTTGGTGAGCAGCGACACCACCACCTCGATGGCCTCGTCGAAACGGTCGAACCGCTCGGTGAGCGTGCCCAGCTCGATGCCGTAGGCCTCGCTCTCCTCCTCGTTCCAGCCGGCACCAACACCGAGTTCGAGCCGCCCGTTGGAGATGATGTCGAGCGCGGCGGCCATGTTGGCCAGCACCGCGGGATGGCGATAGTGTATGCCAGTAACCAGCAGCCCCACCCGCAGCCGGGTCGTGGCCTGGGCCAGCGCGGTGGTCACGGTCCAGCCCTCGAGGCATGGCCCGGTCGAGTCGGAGAAGATCGGGTAGAAGTGGTCGAAGGTCCAGCCCGATTCGAACAGCTCGATGTCGTCGGCGGCCCGCCACACATCGAGCATGGCCGGCCACGTGGTGTTCTGAGGCGAGGTCTTGAAGGCGAAGCGCATGGTCGACACGCTACCGAGACCCGCAGCTCGATTGGCCGTCGACCGGCATCAACGTCGTCAGGTGAACGGGCCGTCCGCACCGAAGGCCATCTGGTGGAAGCGCTCACCCATTCGCACATAGCCGGCGGCGTTGGGGTGCAGGCCGTCGGGTAGGTCAGCGAGATCGTCCTCGCCGAACAGCTCACGGCCGTCGAGTAGATGGAGCTGGTTGTCGCCGCCGGCTTGGCGAGTGGCGACGACCTCGGCCAGCAGTTCGCGGATGCGGCCGATGGTGAGCGCGCCGAGGGCAAGGTTGGTAGGCCGGTCGATCGTCGAGATGGTGGGGCCGGGCACCGTGGGACCCGACGCCTGTTCGTGGGCCGGACACAGGATGGGGGTGATCAGCACGACGGGCGTGGCCGGGTGGCCGTCGCGGATCGTGTCGAGGAAGCCGTGCACTGCAGGAACGAAGGCGCGCTCGCGCATCGAGTCGGCGTTGACCAGATTGATGCCGACCTTCAGGCTGATGAGGTCAGCGGGCAGGTCACGAATGGTGCGGGCCACGAACGGGTCGAGCTGGCACTGGCCGGCGAACGCCAGGCTGTCGAACGCCACGTCGAACGCCGCCGGGATGATGGGGGCGTCGCCCATCCTCAACAGGGTGAGCCCGACCTCGAGCTCGACGGTGGTGCTGTCGGTGTCGAACTCGAGCCGGGCGCCACTGGGCATGGTGAGCAAAAATTGGAAGGTCGGGTCAGCGATCTGCGGCCGGGTCCACGCCGGCAGCCGACGAAAGCCGACGCCACCAGAAGACCGAGCGAGATCCTGCACCCCGCCGTAGCGGATGACATCACCGTCGAGATCGAGCGCGTGCATAGTGACGGTCTATCGCAGCAGTGCCTTGCGTTCGAGCCCGCCGACACCAGCCCGCCGCTCACGATCTGGAAGAGTGCAGCGATGCCGGTCAACGATAACTTTCCGCCTGGGTTCTTCGATCGGCAGGATCCGACCCCTGACGATCGGTTCTACCGACCAGACCGGTTCGTGACCCACATCGACGACGGCGCCATCGCCGCGGTCAGCGGGCTGTACGACGAGCTCGGGGTCGACGGCGAGGTGCTGGACCTGATGTCGTCGTGGGTGTCGCACTTCCGGGTGACGCCTCGGCGCTTGGTCGTGTTGGG
>JAYUBX010000535.1:0-2026 GCA_043740665.1 Candidatus Neomicrothrix sp. | reverse complement strand
CGAGGATCCGTCGGCGCCCGATCTGGTCGATCGGGACCGGCTCGGGCGCCTCGAGATCGACGGCGTTCGGTGCGCGATGGCCCGGCGTGAGGTGCGGTCGGCGGGTAGTGCAGTGCTCCACGTGGGGGCTCGGCCGGCGGGGATCTGGGCGACGGCGAGTCGGTTGTGTGCCGCCTGGAACGCGACGCCCTGCGTGGCGACGCCCTGCGTGGCGCCGACCTCGCTGCGAAGCGCTGCGAATCTGGCGCTCCGCGTATCAGCGGGTGCGATGGCGGCGAGTGGGTGAGGGCCCTCTCGATCAACGGTCACGTGGCTTGCGCGGCCCGGTCGGTCCGGGCCTCCGTCGCCGGAAAATGCCGAGTGCCATCAGACCCCTTGTCTCAGGCGGGTGACAGACGAACAAATGTTCGCTACCGTGCGGAGGGATGACCTTTCGCAACCCGAACGTACCGTGGTCCGAGCTCGAGCGGCGGCTGTCCGACGACCCGCTGGCTCGCGGTCCGTGGATGGAACCCACCCCGGGCGACGGAGGCGACAGCCCGGCGTGGTCACGCAAGCGGCTGCCCTACGAACCGCCTCCCGGGTCGTCTGATCCTGAGGCGAGAAGCCGAGCGGGCGGTGGTTCGCAGCCGTACGCCGAGCTGCATTGCCACACCAACTTCTCCTTCCTCGACGGCGCCTCGCATCCAGAAGAACTGGTCGAAGAAGCGGTGCGCCTCGGGCTGGAAGCCCTGGCCGTCACCGATCACAACGGGTGCTACGGCGTGGTGCGTTTCGCCGAAGCGGCCCGCGCCTTGGGGCTGCCCACCGTGTTCGGGTCCGAGCTCACGTTGGGGCGCACGACGTTGACCATGGGCGAGGCCGACCCGGGCGCCGGCACCGCCGAGCGCCACCTGCTGGTGCTGGCCCGCGACCCGCAGGGCTACGCCAACCTGGCCAAGGCGGCCAGCCGGGCCCAGATGCAGGGCGAGAAGGGCGCACCCCGCACCTCGCTCGACGAGCTGGCCGAGCTGGCCGGCCCCGGCGACCACCACTGGCAGGTGCTCACCGGGTGCCGCAAGGGCGCGGTGCCGGCCGCCCTGATCGACCGGGGACCGACGGCGGCCGCCCACGAGCTCGACCGGCTGATCGGGGTGTTCGGCCGCGACCAGGTGGCCGTCGAGCTGTGGGACCACGGCGACCCGCTCGACTCGGCCCGCAACGACGCCCTGGCCGCGCTGGCGGTGCGGGCCGGGGTCGACGTGGTCGCCACCAACAACGTCCACTACGCCACGCCCGGCCGCCGACCGCTGGCCACCGCCCTGGCCGCGGTGCGGGCCCGGCGCAGCCTCGACGACCTGGCCGGATGGCTGCCGGCCGGCGCCGGCGCCCACCTGCGCTCGGGTGCCGAACAGGCCCGCCGCTTCGCCCGCTACCCCGGCGTGGTCGACCGGGCCGCGGCCATCGGGCGCGAGTGCGCCTTCGACCTGGCCCTGGTGGCCCCCAACCTGCCGCCGTTTCCGTGCCCGCCCGGCCACGACGAGATGTCATGGCTGCGCCAGCTCACCGAACGGGCCGCCGTCCACCGCTACGGCCCCCGTCCGGCCACCCCGGGTGGCTTCGAACAGGAACCGGGAGCGTGGGCCCAGATCGACCACGAGCTGGCGGTGATCGAGCAGCTCGGCTTCCCCGGCTACTTCCTCATCGTGTGGGACATCGTCGAGTTCTGCCGCCGGGCCGACATCTTCTGCCAGGGTCGCGGCTCGGCCGCCAACTCGGCGGTCTGCTTCGCCCTCGGCGTCACCAAGGCCGACGCGGTGAAGCTCGGCCTGCTGTTCGAGCGGTTCCTGTCGCCCGAGCGCGACGGCCCGCCCGACATCGACGTCGACATCGAGAGCAACCGTCGCGAAGAAGTCATTCAGTACGTCTACGAACGCTACGGCCGTCGGTACGCGGCCCAGGTGGCCAACGTCATCACCTATCGGGCCAAGTCGTCGGTGCGTGACATGGCCAAAGCTCTCGGCTACGCCACCGGCCAGCAGGACGC
>JAYUBX010000534.1:0-16281 GCA_043740665.1 Candidatus Neomicrothrix sp. | reverse complement strand
GGGTCACCGACCTTGTAGGCGGCGACGGCTTCGGCCAGAGCGTCGCGGACCTCGGCGTAGCGGTTGCGGCTGGCCAGGATGCGGGTCTGGGCCACGCAGGCCTGGCCGTTGTTCATGATGGCGGCCGGCAGCAGGCCGGGGATCACGGTGGCCAGGTCGGTGTCGTCGCAGATGATGGCGGCCGACTTGCCCCCCAGTTCGAGGGTGCAGCGCTTCAGTTGCTCGCCGCAGATGGCACCGATCTTGCGGCCGGCGACGGTCGATCCGGTGAACGAGACCTTGTCGATGTCGGGGTGGCGCACCAAGTGCTCACCGACCTCACGCCCGGCAGCCACGATGTTGACCACGCCGGCGGGCACGCCCGCCTCGGCGATGATGTCGGCCAGCAGGTTGGCGTCGAGCGGGGTTTCGGGGGCGGGCTTCAACACGATGGTCGAACCCGACGCGAGGGCCGGGGCCAGCTTCAGCATCACGATGAACAGCGGCACGTTCCACGGGATGATGCCGGCGGCGACGCCGACGCCCTCGTGGCGCACGAGCGTCGGGCCCATCATCCCCTGGCGGGTCTCCTCGAAGGGGTACTCGCGGGTGAGACCCGTGAAGTAGTCGAGCACCGCGGTGGCGGCGAACACCTGCCCCATGATCGAGAAGTTGTACGGCGAGCCGTTCTCGTTGGAGATGAGGGTGGCGAACTCGTCCATGCGGGCGGTGATGGCGGCCGAGATCGACGCCATGATGTCGGCCCGGTCGGCCGGTGCCATGCGGGGCCACGGGCCCAGGTCGAACGCCTCGCGGGCGGCAGCGACGGCCTTGTCGATATCGGCGTTGGTGGCGTCGGGTACCGAGCCGATGATCGCTTCGGTGGCCGGCGAGACGACCTGGATGGTGTCGGAACCGCTGGCGGCGACCCATTTCCCGCCGATGAAGAATGAGTCGTAGTTGGTCATCGTGCATCCTCTTTCTCGGCCGCGAGGGCGAGCGCCCACGGGTAATCGGGTTTGCCACTGGGGGACCGGCGCACCTCGTCGACTTGGCGCACCGACCGGGGGACCTTGTAGCCGGCGAGCAGCTCGCGCGCATGGCGATTGAGATCGGCGACGTTGAGCTCGTGGCCGTCGCGAACCTGCACGAGGGCCGTCACCCGTTGGCCCCACCGCTCGTCGGGAGCACCGACCACGATGGCGTCGAAGATGTCGGCGTGGGCTTTGAGGACCGACTCGACTTCTTCGGGGTAGACCTTCTCGCCACCGGTGTTGATGCACACCGAGCCACGACCCAACAGGGTGATGCGCCCGTCGGCCTCGACGGTGGCGAAGTCGCCCGGCACCGAGTAGCGGTTGCCGTCGGCGGCGATCACGAACGTCGACGCCGTCTTGGCCTCGTCCTTGTAGTAGCCGAGCGGGATGTTGCCGCCCCGAGCAACCCGACCGGTGATGCCCGAGCCGGCCTCGACGATGCGCAGCTCGTCGTCGAGCACGACCGTGTCGGCGCCGGGGGTGACGGTGGGCCCGCCGCCCTTCATGGCCGTGTCGTCCTTGGTGACGGTGCGCATGCCGGTGAAGCCACTCTCGGTCGCGCCGATCGAGTCGGTCAGGATCAGGTCCGGGAAGCGATCAAGGAAGCGGTCCTTGACCGTGGGCGAGAACACCGCCGCACTCGAGCTGAGGCTGAAGAAGTTCGACAGGTCGAGGGTCTCGCCGTCGGCCTCCATGGCTTCGAGCGCCTCGATCATCGGCCGACCCATGGCGTCGCCGACGATCAGGACGGCGTTGACCTTCTCGCGTTCGATGATGCGCCACACGTCGGTGGCGTCGAACTTCTCGACCAGCACGTTGCGGTTGCCCTGGAACGACTGCATGAGCGTGCTGGCGAAGGCGGCACCGTGCATGAGCGGCGGCGTGTTGAGGAACGTGATCTGTCCGCCGGCGGCCGCGGCATTGCGGGCGTGGTGGAACTCGTCCGGCACCTTCTCGTGGGTGAAGAAATCGGTGCCGCCGATCAGGGCGTAGAAGATGTCCTCGGACCGCCACATCACACCCTTGGGCATGCCGGTGGTGCCACCGGTGTAGATGATGACGATGTCGTCGTTCGACCGGGGCTCGAAGTCACGCTCGGGCGAGCCCGACGCCAGGGCATCGGCGTAGAGCACGGGATCGAGCCCGACCTGCGATGCGCCCGAGCCGTCGGGGATCATCACCAGGTGTTGCAGCTTCGGCACGTCACCGATCACCGCGGCGACGCGGGGACCGAACTCCTCGCGGTAGACGAGCGCTGCGATATCGGCGTTGTCGAACAGGTAACGCAGCTCGGACTCGACGTAGCGGTAGTTGATGTTGATCGGCACCGCTCGGATCTTGAAGATGGCCAGCATGGCCTCGATCCACTCGACGCTGTTGGCCGCGTAGATGCCGATGTGGGTGCCGGCTTTGATGCCGGCGTCCAAGAGATGGTGGGCGAGACGGTTGGTGTTCGCCTCCATCTCGGCGTAGGTACGGGTCTCGTCGCCGCAGACGAGGTTGATCCGGTCAGGGATGAGGTCGGCCGTGTGTTCGAACAGATCGGCCATGTTGTATGCCATGGCCGTCAGTAGAACACGTTGCCGTCAGGCGCTCAACTGAGGCCTGACGCGGCGTCAGATTCGGGGGATCGATCAGGTGGTGAGATCGAGCAGATCGAGCAGTTCGGCGAACGCCGGGACGACACCATCCGCCAGCTCCCACAGGTCGGGGACCAGGTTGGGCGAGGCGATGAACCCGATGTCGACGGTGTCGAGGTAGCTGAGCACGGTGATGTTGAGACCCGCGCCTTCGAGCACGGGACCCATGGGGTAGCCCTGTTCGAGACGCGCCCCGGCCAGATAGACGGGGAAGGTCGGGCCGGGCACGTTCGAGATCACCACGTTGTGGACCGGCGGCAGGCGGTCGGCCAGCCGGAACCGTGACAGCTGGTCGGTGAGCCACGACAGCGAGCGGGGGTCGGCCATCTCGGCCCAGTCACTGAGCAGCGACGCGCCCAACTGGCGTTGGTCGGCCTTGGCGGCGCGGGCCGCCGCGCCGGCGGCTCGCAGACACTCGGTCGGATCTTCGAGGTCGGTCGGCAACCTGGTGAACATCACCGAGACCCGATTGCCGAACTGTCCGCTCTCCTGCTCGGTGCGCACCGAGACCGGGCATGATGCCAGCAGCGGAACGTCGGGCAAGGCATCGTGATCGAGCAGGTAGCGGCGCAGCGTTCGCGAACACACGGCCAGGACCACGTCGTTCACCGTCGCCCCGAACGCGTCCTTGATGGCCTTGACGTCGGTGAGCGACACCCGCGAGAACGCCAGCTGCCGCTCGGGCCCGATGGCGCCGTTGAACGGGGTGCGGGGCGCGTCGAGCGGGGTGCCGCCGCCCGGCCCGGCCTCGGATGATCGGCGTCGGACGATGCCGCTGATCGATCCACTGGTGCGTCGCACCAGCGCGCCGACGCCGACGGTCGTCTTCATCCGCTCGACCGCGGCCTGGGAGACCATGGCCAGATCGGTCGGCTGGTCGCTCGATACGTCGGCGGCGTCGCTGGATGATTCGTCAGTTGGCGGGACAGTTGGTTGCTCGGCCGGGTCGGGCTCGAGGTCGAACAGGGCGTAGAGGATCTCGATGCCGGCGCTGCCGTCCATGGCGCTGTGGTGGACCTTGATGATCAGACCCAGGCGATCGTCCTCGAGCCCCTCGACGATGGTGAGGTCCCACAGCGGCCGCGATCGGTCGAGGGGGACGGCGGCGATCTTGCCGGCCAGATCGCCGAGGTCGTGCAGGTCGCCGTCGGGTCCGACGTCGACCCGGTGCACGTGTTCGTCGATGTCGAGGTGGTGGTCGTCGGTCCACACGGGGTGGTGCACCTGCAACGGCACCGTCCGCAGCACTCGTCGGAACGGCGGGATCAGCGGCACCCGGCCGGCGATGTGGTCGCGCAGCTCGTCGAAGTCGTAGGGGCGGGGCATGGTCGCCGGGTCGAGAACGGCGACGAAGCACACGTGCATGTGCATGGCGGGCGTCTCGAGATAGAGGAACGAGGCGTCGAGGCCAGTGAGGCGGGGCACGGGCCCAGTCTTACCCGCGTACCCGCCAGCCCCAAATACCTGTCTGTCCCCAATGCCCGTCTGTCCCGAATGTGCCGCGGTGCTGGCACAATGGGCGGCATGTCTTGGCTCCTCTTGGCCTTCGGTGTCTGGTCGGCGATCCACCTGGCCAACGGTTTCCGACCGGTTCGCCGCAACCGGGTGCTGTTCTTCTGGAGCTTCTTCGCCTCGTGGCTCACCATCGAGGCGGCGCCGGTGTGGATCGCGCTCGAGGTCATCGTCGGCGCCCTGCTGGTGTGGGGTGGCGCGCTGGATCGTCCCGCCGGCTGGGTCGGGCTGGTGCTGCTGGTCGGTTCGTGGATCGGGTTGGCCGTCTTGGTCGGGCAGGGCCGCTCGGCGACCGCGTCGGCCGCCCAGGCCCTCGGAGACTTCGGCGCCGAAGCCTTGGCCGGCCGACCGCTGCCGCCCCGATGGGCGGGCCGCAGCAAGGTCGTCGTCGAGCGCAACGTCGAGTATCGCAAGGCCGACGGCAAACGGCTGCGGCTCGACGTCTACCGGTCCGACGCCGTGGCCGATCCGGCCGCCCGGCGTCCAGCAATCGTGCAGATCCACGGCGGGGCCTGGGTGATCGGCGACAAGCGCGAGCAGGGCATCCCCCTGCTGCGCTACCTCGCCGCCCGGGGCTGGGTCGGGTTCAACGTCAACTACCGGCTGAGCCCTGGTGTCACGTTCCCCGGCCATCTGATCGACGTGAAGGCCGCCGTCGCGTGGATCCGGGCCCACGCCGACGAGTACGGCATCGACCCCGACTTCATCGTCGTCACCGGCGGATCGGCCGGAGGTCACCTCGCCGCCATGATGGCGCTCACGGCCAACGCGCCCCACCTGCAGCCGGGGTTCGAGGACGCCGACACGTCGGTGCAGGCCGCCGTCCCGTTCTACGGCGTCTATGACTTCACCAACCGCAACGACACCATGGCGCCCGAGTTTCTCAAGTGGCTGGCCCAGCCCTTGGTGATCAAGGCGTTCATCGAGGACGAACCCGAGGCCTTTCAGGCCGCATCGCCCCTCGACCAGATCCACCCCGACGCGCCGCCGTTCCTCGTCGTGCACGGCGATCACGACACCCTGGCTCCGGTCGCCGACGCCCGGCTGTTCGTCGAGCACCTGCGGGCCGTCTCGAAATCCGAGGTCTTCTACGTTGAGCTGCGCGGTGCCCAGCACGCCTTCGACGTCTTCGGCTCGCCCCGCACCCGTCGCATGGTGCAAGCCACCGAACGCTTCCTGTTCGCGGTGCACGACGCCTATCTGCATCGCCCCGGCTCGGCGCTCGCGCCGCCCGCCGACACCAGCGCGCCCGAGTCGGTCAGTCGCTAGTCGCCCCGTCCCCAATCCGGTAACGTGCCGCCCTCGTGACCGATGTTTCGGTGGCTGGCGACACCGTCGGCGCAACACGTCCCCCGATGGTGGCTGCACTGTCCGCTCTGCGACCGGCAGTTGGTCGGCCCCTACCCCTCAGGAGTGTTGGTCAGAGGCACTGCGGGACCGCTCACGATGGAGCCGACTCGAGAAGAACTCATTGCCAAGTGCCCTGTGCACGGACGACGGCCGTACAACGACCCTGAGCTTCGTCCCGGGTTCCGGCAGACCTCTGATTGCTAGCCGCAATACCGTTCAGTTAGGACTTCAGGGGTGTAGTTTGGGTGGATGCCTCGCGCTGGATGGACCAAACTTGTGTCGGAGCGGCGGTTGTCGGATCTGGTGTCGGTGGGGATGTTGACGAGGACGTTCCCGCCGGGGCCGGTCGATGAGGTGATCGCGGCGGTGGGTCGGACCGAGCAGCGGCATCGGTCGTTGCCGGCTCGCACCATGGCGTACCCGATGGGTTGGCGTGGCTGGCCGGGCGGCGGCTCGTGGCGATCGACGGGACCTGTCTTGACGTGGCTGACACGACGGCAAACGACGAGTGGTTCGGTCGGCCGGGTGTCATGAAGGGCGAACGGGCTGCGTTCCCTCAGGCCCGCGGCGTCGCGGTCGCGGAGTGCGGAACTCATGTGGTGTTCGACGCGGCGGTCGCGGCGTACACGACCCCGGAGAACACGCTGGCTCGGCAGGTGATCGACCGGCTGGAGCCGGGGATGGCGTTGTTGGCCGATCGCGGGTTCTGCGGCTTTCCCTTGTGGAGCCGGGGACTACGAGATCGACGACGGTCGCCCGAACGACAACCACGACCGGTTGTTCACCACGATCCTCGATCCCGACGACGCAACCGCGGTCGATCTCGCGGTCGCGTACGCGCCGCGCTGGGAGATCGAATCGGTCTTCGACGAGCTCAAGGTCCACCAGCGCGCACCGCGCACCGTGCTGCGCTCCATCTCAGGGGCGCGCGCCTTTTCCCCCTGAGGCCACCGACCACGGATGGCTACACGCCATCGTGATGCTCGGCCGGCGCCTCAACCCGGCGCGCCGCCACCGCACCAACCCGCGCGTCATCAAACGCAAGTACGTCAAGTGGCACGTCAAACGTGCCCGCCACCGCGACTGGCCCCAACCAACGGGTCCGCCCATCGCAACCATTGTCCAGGTCTAACTGAACGGCATTTGAACCAGCCGTGAATCTCAGCACCCTGCCCGGATCGCCGCAGCGCGGCAGAGGTGGTAAGTCGCTAGGGTCCGGCCATGCCCGAGACGAGCGTGGTATCGGTCCCTACCCACGACGGCGGCGCCATGTCGGCGCGCCTCACCCTGCCTGACGGGCGGACGGGGCCCGGCGTGCTGGTCATCCACGAGATCTTCGGGGTCAACGACTATCTGCAGTTCGTGCTCGATCGGTTAGCGGGCCTGGGCTATGTCGCCATGTGCCCCGACTTGTTCTGGCGCATCGATCCCGATCACGAGATCGCGCAAGACGAGGCTGGGCTCGGAGCGGCGATCGAGCGGATGGCATCGTTCGACATGGCCGAGGCCGTCCACGACTGCGACGCCGCCCTCGGGTATTTGTCGCGCCAGACCGAGGTCACCGGTCCGGTCGCCGTGCTCGGGTTCTGTCTCGGTGGCACCCTTGCCTTCGCCACCGCGATCAGCAGCGAGCCGGACGCGGTGGTGTCGTACTACGGCTCGGGGGTCGCCGACCTGCTCGACGGGGTCGACGAGATCCACTGTCCGGTGCTGTTCCACTTCGGTCGCGACGATGCCTACCTGCCGGCGGAATCGGTCGACCGCATCGAGGTAGCCTTGGCCGACCGCGACGATGTCGAGGTGCGGCGCTACGCCGCCGGTCACGCCTTCGACAACTCGTTCTCGGACATCTTTCACGAACCGCGAGCGGCCGAAGAGGCCTGGGGCGTCACCACCGACTTCTTGCGCCGCGTGCTCTTCTAGCCACGGTGGCTCCCCCTCAAGGTTGGTATCCCGACCCGCAGGAGCTCAGCCGCTGGCGGTGGTGGGACGGCGCGGCGTGGACCAGTCACGTCGCCCCCGGTCCCGCGGCGACGGTCACCCCGAGCCCCGATTCGGTGGGCCCGACCGCGGCGTCGACCAAGCATCTGGCCTTCGGTCTGACCGGCGCCGCCGCCGTCATGATCGTGCTGGTGGTGCTGGCCTTCGTCGTGTTCGCTCCCCGGCGATCGACGACCTCGACCTCGGCCGCCAGCGGGTCATCCAGCTCGGCGATCGGTGGGCTGGTCGACCGTGCGGCGCGAGCGCAGGTGCCGTTGCTCGGCCAGGAAGGCTCGGCGACCCACACGCACACGCTGGTGCGGGTGGTGGTCGACGGCCAGCCCCACATGATTCCGGCTGGTATCGGGATCGACACGAGGGCCGCCGTGCTGGCCGCAGTGCACACTCACGAGAACCGCGGCGTCGTCCACGTCGAGAGCCCGCAGGCCGGTGACCACTATCGGCTCGGCCAGTTCCTCACCCTGTGGGGTGTGGGTTCGGACGACAGCTCGCTGTGCGACTACTTCGTCCACGGCCCGTGCACCGTGCGGGTGTCGGTGGTCGATCCGTCGCCGGCGGACTACGCCCTCTTCTCGTCGTTCGGTCCGATGCCCGATCAGGCATCGACGCCGGCCGAGGGTTTCGATACCCGGCTCGACCAAGGTGCGGTCGTCCAGGTCGACCTCACCGGTGGGGCTCGCTGACGCGGAGGGGTCGGTCAGGCAGTGGTGACGACCTTGAACGACTCGGCGAGACGGCCCTCGGCGAGGCCGCCTGCTTCGCCGCCCGCTCGCAGCCAGCCCCGCAGCATGTCCTCGAGATCGGCGCGGTCGCCGGTCTGGCTCTCGTGGGCTCGCAGCGCCTCGAGCTTGCGATCGAAGGTGTCGGTCACGTCGATCCGCAGGTCGGGTTCGGGGTGGGCCATGAGCCAGACCTCGGCCACGGTGTGCGGTGTCAGACCGTTAACCAACTGCTCGGGGAACGACCGGGGGTTGCGCGAGTCGGGATACACCGCGCACAGGGTCGCCTCACCGGCGGCCAGGTGATCGGGGTGCGACGCGAAGATGCGTTCGAGCAGGCGCAACGGTGACTGGCAGATCACCAGGTCAGGCCGCACCCGACGGATCGACGCGCTGATGGCGCCTCGCAGCGCCACGGACGCCTCGACCTGCCCATCCGGGTAGCCGAGGAAGGTGAGGTCGGCGACCCCGAGCCGAGCGGCCGCCTCGGTCTGCTCGGCCTCGCGCAGGATCCGCAGTTCGTCGGCCTCGATCGGCAGGTGATCGCTGCCGGCCTCGCCCGACGTGACCAGGCAGTAGGCCACCGACGACCCGGCATCGGTAAGGGCGGCGACGGTCCCGCCGGCGCCGAAGTCGACGTCGTCGGGATGGGCGCACACCACCAGCACCTGGTCGGGGGCGGTCCGGGGGCCCCGGTCGGTCAACAGTTCAGTCACGTCAGCCGTCCAGTCATGAAGAAAGCAGCCTACGCACCGGTTCGAGGGCGACGAGATAGTCGGTCAGTCGGGCGCCGAGTTCCATGCCGATCTCGGGATCGCCCAGATCGGGGTCGGCCCAGGTCTCCGACAGGCGACGCCAGTCGTCGGGCCGGCCGAGAAACGGACCGGCCACAGCCTCGTCTCCCAGCATCGGCCGCCAAGTCGGCTCGGCCGCCACCAATCGTGCCAGCTCGCGGTCGTTGGCGGCCCGGTCCCGGTTCTCGCAGTGGAAGCCGACCTCGATGGCCAGCACCGAGGCCTCGTCGACGTGCGCGCTGCCGATGACCTGGGCCTCGTAGTGCTCGCGGGGCGGCTGCTCGGTCTCGAACCACACCTTGATGCCGTACCGGCGGACCCGCAGCTTCAACGGCCCGAGCTCGGCGGGGACCAAGGCCCGCACGGTCTCGGCGATCTCGTCGAAGAGCAGCAGGTCCGTCATGGCGCCATCGTGTCAGCTCCGGCTCTGCGATACTGCGGCCAATGTCGCAACCAGCTGGCCCACCCCTTCGGATCGCGGCCCTGGTCAAACAGATCCCGGCGTTCGAGACGATGGAACTGGCGCCGGACGGGCGGCTGCAACGGGACGGACTGCCGCTCGAGATGAGCGCCTATGACCGGCGCGCGGTGGCCCAGGGCGTGGCGCTGGCCCGGCAGTCGGGCGGTAGCTGCACCGTGATCACCCTGGGGCCGCCCTCGGCCGAAGACGTGCTGCGCGAGTCGATCGCCTTCGGGGCCGACCATGGCGTGCTCATCACCGATCCGGCCTTTGCCGGCAGCGACACCCTGGTCACGGCGCGCGCATTGGTCGCCGCGCTCCAACGTCTCGGCCGGTTCGATCTGGTGCTGGTCGGCCGCAACTCGGTCGACGCCGAGACCGGCCAGGTCGGCCCGCAGGTCGCCGAGCTGCTCGACCTGCCCTTCGCCGCCGGCGTCAAGCAGTTGCAGATCGATGCCGCCGGCCGGTCGGCCCAGGTCGGGTGCGAGCTCGACGACGAATGGGTCGAGCTCACCGTCACCCTGCCGGCAGTGCTGAGCGCAGCCGAGCGGCTGATCGATCCGGTCAAGATCAAGGATCCGGCCGTGTGGGCGGCTGTCGACGGGTCGCGCATCGAACGGTTGGATGCCGCCAGCCTCGGTGTGGGTCCCTGGGGTCAGGCCGGCAGTCCGACCTCGGTCGGCGAGGTTCGCGTCGAGGTCGATCATCGTCGGCGCCGTCGCCTCGACGGTCCGTTGGTCGACCAGGTTGCGGTCGTGGTCGACGCCATGGCGACGGCCGGCCTGCTGCCGTCGACGTCGGGCACCCGGGCCTCACGGATCGAGCCGGCTGCCGTCGTGGGGCCCGACGTTGCCGCCGCGACCGGACCCGTTGTCGGGGTGCTGATCGAGCCGGGGCGCCAGCGGATGGCCCGTGAGCTGCTGGGAGCCGCGGCCGGGCTGGCCGCCGGGCTCGATGGCCGGGTGGTGGCCATCGGACCGTGGCTGATGATCCCCGAGCCGGTCACCGCCGAGGTCACCCGCGTGTTGGCGAGTTGGGGAGCCGACGACGTGATCGTCATCGAGCAGAGCGTCCCTCAGACGCCTGTCGGTGCGCCAGCCGGGTCGCCGTTGGTCGAGGAAGACGTCGCCCGGGTGGTGTCGGACTGGATTCGCACGACCGCCCCCACCATCGTGCTCGCCCCCAGCACCGCCTGGGGCCGCGAGGTCTGCGGCCGGACCGCCGCCGCGTTGGGCCTCGGGCTCACCGGCGACGCGACGGCGGTCGAGCTCGAACCCGAACCTCCGACGGGGTCGAGCTCGGGGGCGCGACGCCGGTTGCTGGCCTGGAAGCCGGCGTTCGGTGGGGCCCTGCTGGCGGCGGTTCGGTCGCGGTCGACCACCCAGATGGTCACGGTGCGCCCGGGTGTGCTGGCCGCCGGCCGTCCCCGTGCTGCGGTGTCCGTGGGCGGACCGATCGAGCCGCCCGCTGAGCCGATCGTCGTGACGGCGACGCCACGGGGTCGGGTGCAGGTGCGTGCTCGTCGCCGCGACGACGACCTCGAGGTGTTGGCTTCGGCCCAACGCGTGATCGCCGTCGGCCGGGGGGTCGACCCGACCGAGTACGGGCAGCTCGACGGTCTGCTTGACGCCCTGGGTGCCGAGGTGGCGGCCACCCGCAAGGTGACCGACGAGGGTTGGTTGCCGCACTCCCGCCAGGTCGGCATCACCGGGCTGAGCCTGGCTCCTGATCTGGCGTTGGTGGTCGGGGCCAGCGGCCGATTCAACCACATGGTCGGGTTCCGCCAAGCGGGCCTGATCGTGGCGATCAACCCCGATGCTTCGGCACCCGTCTTCGACTTCGCCGACTACGGCATCGTCGCCGACTGGCACGACGTCGTGCCCGAACTCGAGCGACAGCTCGAGGCGCGTCCCGGCCGGGTCAGCTGACGCTCGCGACATCGCCATGAAGGGGCTGCGGTAGGGTGCGCCCGATCTGGTTGGGGAACCGGGCACCAATCGAGGGGGAGATGGTTTTGGACCACATCGGGGGAAACCGTCGGACCAGGCCCGCACTGCTCGCAACCACGGTGCTCGTGGCCATGGCGCTGCTGGCGGGCGGCTGCAAGGGCAGTTCGAGTTCGTCGCCGACCGGTACCACGTCGGCACCGGTGGCCAACGGCACCAACATCACGGTGGCCGACACCGGCACGCCGAAAGCGGGCGGCACCGTCAACGTTGGGCTCAACGCCGAGACCAACGGCTGGAGCCCCATCAAGAACCAGTGGGCCGGGTCGGCCTACATCGTGTCGGGCGCCATCTTCGATCGCATCGCCGAGTACGACACCAACGCCGTGGCCCAGCCCTACCTGGCCGAGTCGCTGGCCCCCAACGCGGACTTCACCACGTGGACCATCAAGATGCGTCCGAATGTGAAGTTCCATGACGGCGAGGCCTGCGATGCCGCCGCCCTGAAGACCGACTTCGAAGCTCAGCGCAGCTCGTTGCTGACCGGCCCGGTGTTCGCGACGGTCACGTCGATCGATGTCAAGGACCCGCTCACCCTGCAGTTCACCATGAGCCAACCGTGGTCGACGTTCGCCGACACGATGGCCACCCAGGTCGGCGCCATCGCCGCGCCGAAGATGGTCAACGCTCCCGACGGCGGCGTCCGCGAGCCGATCGGCACCGGGCCGTTCTCGTTCGTCAGCTGGGTACCCGACAACAAACTCGAGGTCGTCAAGAACCCCGACTACTGGCGGTCGGGGTATCCGCTGCTCGACGGCATCAACTTCCAGGTGCTGCCTGATCTGTCGAGCCGCACTGCCGCTTTGCAGAGCGGAACGGTCGACATGATCGAGATGGGTGATCCGGCCCAGATCCTGAACCTGACCGAGCAGGCCAAGGCCGGCAAGATCCAGATGTACACCGACCAGGGTCTGCAGCAGAACGAGACGTTCACGGCGTTGAACGTGGCGTCGCCCCCGTTCAACGATCCGCTGGCCCGCCAGATCGTGGCGACCGGCACCGACCGCGACACCCTGTCGAGCACGGTGTTCAAGGGCTTGTTCCCGCCCGCGCTCGGGCCCTTCGGCCCCGACGAGCCCTACTACTCGGCCACCGACATGCCGACCTTCGACCCAGTCAAGGCCAAGCAACTGGCCGACGAGTACACCCAGAAGAACGGCCATCCGCTCGAGTTCAACTACCTGATCACGCCGCAGCCCGAGGTGATGAGCGAGGCCCAGGCCGGCCAGCAGCAGTTCAAGGACATCGGCGTCAAGATGAACATCAAGACCGAGGATCAGGCCACCCTGATCGCCGACGTGGTCCTGGGCAACTACCAGGCCACCGGGTTCATCCTCTTCGGCTCGAACACCCTCGACACGAACTACGTGTTCATCGCCGACTCGACCGTGCGGCCTCCCGGTCAGCTGTCGCTGAACTTCACCCGCAACCTCGATCCGGTGCTGACCCAGGCGCTCGACGATGCGCGTAAGACCATTGACCGAACCGAGCAGATCGCCCAGTACAAGATCGTGCAGCAACAGATGGCCAAGGACCTGAACTTCATCTTCCTGGTGCACAACCTCGAGGCGATCGCGTACAGCAACTCGACGCACGGTCTGGTCGGCCAGTCCTTGCCCGACGGGTCGATCAAGCAGACCTCGGTGGTGCCGTTGCTGTCCGGCGCCTGGAAGAGCTGACCTCCGTTGGACATCGGCCTCACCCTTCCCACCATGATCAGCGGCGTCACCCGCGACACCACCATCGAGTGGTGCCGACGCATCGACGTCGGCCCGTACTCGACGCTGGCCCTCGGCGAGCGCATCGCGTATCCCAACCAAGAGCTGTTCGTCACCATGGCGGCCGCGGCCGTGCTCACCGAACGGGTGCGCATCATGTCGACGGTCGTGGTGCTGCCCATGCACCCGGCGGTCGAGGTGGCCAAGCAAGCGGCGACCATCGACGTGCTCTCGGACGGTCGGCTCACCCTCGGCTTGGGTGTCGGCGGACGCGACGAGGACTATCGGGCGCTCGAGGCCTCGTTCGATCGACGGCACCAACGGCTCGACGATCAGGTCGCCCAGATGCGCCAGGTGTGGGCCGGTGAGCCACCGTTCGCCGACATGGCGCCCGTGGGTCCGGCTCCGGTGCAACCGGGGGGACCGCCGCTCTATTCAGGCGCGCTGGGACCGCTGGCGATCGCTCGATCGGCGAAATGGGCCGAGGGCATCTGCGGGTTCTCGTTGGACCCGATCGGCGAGGATCACCGGGCGACCTTCGGCCGGATCGAGGCGGCCTGGACCAAAGCCGGGCGGACCGACAAGCCGCGCCACGTGAGCAGCTTCTGGTACGCCACCGGACCCGAGGGTCAGGCCCGACTGCACGCCTACAGCCACCGGTACCTGGCCATCTTCGGTGACGAGATGGCTCAGGCGATGGCCGACCTCTGCTCGGCGTGGTCCGGTGACCGCGTGCGCGAAGCGATCGACCGGTTCGAGCAGGCCGGCTGCGACGAGCTGTTGCTCGTGCCGACCAGCACCGATCCTGACGAGGTCGATCGTCTGGCCGACCTGCTGGCCTGACCGAGAGCCCCGAGGTCAGTGGCTGACGGCACCCGCGGTGAGCTCGGCCTCGAGGATGCGGGCCAGTTCGAGCGGCTGGTCACCCTGCACGCTGTGGCCGGCGGCGTCGACGACCACGACTCGGGCATCGGGCCGGCGGCGCTGCAGCTCGGCGATGTCGTCATCGTCGACGACCGGCGACAATCCTCCCTGCACCAGCAGGATCGACGTCGGCACGGTCGCGATGGCCTGCCACAGGTCGGCGAACCGGACGTCGAGGTCGTCGAGCCGATCGCCGATCTTGTCGTAGCGCCACGACCAACGGCCGCCGTCGATCTGCCGGGCGTTGTGCAGGACTCCCCGCCGAAGCGAGCTGCGCGAACGGGTCGGGTTGTGGGCCATGGTGCGTTCGAGAACCGCGTCGAAGCTCTCGAAATCGGGAGGGCCGTCGATGAACGCAACGACGGCCGCCGCCTTGTCCTGGTTGACTCCCGGCGTGATGTCGACCAACACCAGGCGGTCGGCGGCGTCGGGAAACTGGGCCACGGTCGAGAGAGCGGTGAGGCCGCCGAGGGACATGCCGACCAACGTGCCCGCACCAGGGGCGAGGGCGGCGATGGTCGCGGCGATGTCCTCGGCCATGGCCTGGGGGCGGTAGTCGCCCGACGGTCGCCAGTCCGAATGGCCGTGACCGGGCATGTCGATGGCGACCAGTGGCCGCCCGAGGGCCAAGGCCACCGTGTCCCAGGTGTGGGCGTTCTGGGCTCCGCCGTGCAGCAGCACCAGCTCAGGTGGGTCGCCACCCCACACGAGTGCGCTGAGGTGCAGCCCGGACGGTGCTTCGAACCGCACGCGAGTGACCATCGGCGGGTCGAACGGCAGACCGACCTCGGCCGCGTTCTCGTGCAGCATCCCAAATTCGTCGTAGTCGGCCATTCGCGGAGCTTATTTCGCGTTTTGACCCCCCGAATGTTTCACCCCGGCCCAGATGCCGGCGATGTCGTACGGCCAGGGGATGACCCGCACGACAAAGGCCCAAGAGAGCACGAGGGCGAAGAACAGCCAGAAGGTCGGCGCCGGGATCCAGGTGAAGGTGTCGCCACAGATCGGGCAGTCGACCGACTCGGCACGCCGCGACCCCATCGGATGGCCGAACCAGTCGACCTCATCGACGATCGGCTGCCATCCGGCGCGGATCACGGCCATGGCCTCGTTCAGCTCACCGGTGCGCGTGCCCGCCTCGGCCAGGGCGGCAGGGGACTCGCCCTGGTGCAGATCGGGATGGTGGGCCCAAAGCACTCGACGGTAGGAGTCCTCGATCTCGGCCGCCGTCGCACCGCGCCCGACACCCAGGACCAGGTACGGATCCATGGGTCAAGACGCGAGTGACTTCGCTCGTCCCAGGCGGTCTCCGGTGGTGAAATGGATCGTCTTGCTCACGGTCGCCGCCGTGGGGCTGCGCCAGGTCACGACGGGAGCTCTCGACCGAAAGCCGACGGTGGAGGCGGTACCCAACATCCAGCCGCTGGTGATTCACCAGGATGCCGACATCCCGTCGGATCTCTTCGCTCACCCTGCTGATCCTGGTCAGCTGGTTGACCGGACTACCGCGGAGACGGCCATGGGAGTGCTCTGGCCGACTCGGGCCCAGGCGCTGGCGACCCAGGACCTGGCCACGCTGGAACGCACCGACTCGCATGAGTTGCAGGCGGTCGAGACCTTCATGGCACCCGATCCGTCCGATCCCACCCCCATATCGGCGGGGGCCACATGGCGCCTCGCTGCTCCGCCCGAGTCGGCCTATTGAGATGGGCCGGATGCATCGTGGCGATTCGCGATGGCGACCTCGACGGTCCTCGATAGCTGGTATTTGGCGCCGACCGATGATGCCACCATGGCGACGCCCCTCGATGCGCTGGCGTTCGACTACCACGATTCGCGCCGCATTCCGGCCACGCTGGCGGCCTATTTGCAGTCGTGGAATTCGATAGGTGGACCACCAGCGATCGACGCCCCCGGTTCGCCGTTCCTGGATGACGCCGACGCCCAGGTACTGGGCCAGCACATCGCCAAGAACGCCGCCGACCGGCGAGCTCGAGGCGTCAGCACCGCGGTCTACTACAACGCAGGGGACGGGATACCCGTGTTCGAGGTGGCGGTGGGCCAGGACCTGCTCGTGTGCGGCACGGTCGTGTGGACGGGCCAGCACGATTCGGTACCACCCGGCGGTGTCATCACCCAAT
>JAYUBX010000533.1:0-5664 GCA_043740665.1 Candidatus Neomicrothrix sp. | reverse complement strand
TTGGAACTGGCCGACGCTTCGCTTGTTCGGCTGCCTTTGGGTCGTTGTCATCAACGGGCCTTCCTGATCGGGAGTTCGACGAACTTCTAGCCGAGGCGCGATCCATCGATCGGAAACCACCAACCTGATCACCTCGCTCGGATGGTCAGTGAAGGCCCTGCCTCCAGGCGGGCACGCTGGGCGCGTCGGCCTGGAGTGAGCGCAGATAGGTCGTGAGCTGGCGGACCTGCTCATCGGTGAGCGTTCCGCCGTAGGCCAAGCTCCATGCCGGCATGTCGGAGCCGGAGATTCCGCCAGCGATGACGTTCTGGATCTGGCCGTCGGTCGTGGACTTGAGGAACTCCTTGGCGTTGAGCACCGGGGCCGTGCCGCCGACGGCGCCCTTACCGTGGCACGACGCGCAGTTCGTCTGGAACATCTGGCCACCGATTTCGCGGTAGGTGCTCAGCTGCTCGGCCGCGGCATCCTTCCGAAGACTGGGCTCCCGCACCTTGTAGCTGATGAAGCCGGCGATGAGCAGGACCATGAAGACGAGCCCCACCGCCAGGTATCGATCAAGGCTGCGTTCCAGCGACGCGGGTTCGAACGGCGGCGGTGTCGGGCGCTCACGAGGCATCGGTCAACCCTTCGGCTGGCAGTTGGGGCCCTTGGGCGGCGAGAAGTACTGGTTCGCGCCTCGCTGCGGGCCGGAGATCTCCTTGGAGGTGTCCACGACCAGGGCATCGCCGTCGGCGCTGATCGGGTACTGGGTCATACCCACGGGCGAGGGACCCTCGATCCACTCGCCGCCGATGTCGAACACTGAGCCGTGACACGGACACTCGAAACGGCCCGATGAGTCGCAGAAGGGAACCCGACATCCAAGGTGCGGGCACTTCTGGGAAATGGCCAGCAGGGTGGTCCCGGTGTTGGCGACGAACAGCCGTCCCTCGGGAACATAGGTGGCGGTACCGGCGGCATAGCTGGCCGTGCTGCCCAGCTTGATCGGCCCGGCGGTGCCGGAGCCGCCGAGCGGCCGCAACGACTCGAACACCGTCCACCCCGCAGCGGCGGCGAGGAGGGTGGCACCGAGTCGCCAGCCGGCTTTGAGGAAGTTGCGACGAGTGGTGACGGGAGGGGCGGTCATGAGTCTCCTAGAGCTCGACGTACCAATGGGTCCAGGGGGCGATGAACTGCCACCCGGGCCCTCGGAAGAAGGTGCCGATGATGGTGAGGGCGACGGCGACAACCAGCAGACCGGTGAAGATCACGATGGCGACCTTGCGCTGTCGGGCGATGGTCGAGGGGTTCCGGTCGATGTAGGGCAGCAACACGAGGGTGAGGACCGCGCCTATCGGCACGAGGATGCCGGCGACCAGCGGATCGAAGTGGGCCAGAAGCTCCTGGAGGCCAGCGAAGTACCAAGGCGCCTTGGCCGGCTCAGGGGTCAGGTTGGGGTTGGCCAGTCCCCGCAACGGTGCGGCGAACAACACGCCGAGCACGAGTACCAGCGTCGCCACGCCGAGGGCCACGACCACGTGGCGGACGATGAGGTGGGGCCAGCTGAACACCGAGTCGTCCACGGCTCGCTCCTCAGCGGTGACCGATTCGCGATCGACCACGCCGAGCACCCGGGTGCGGCCGCCGTACAGCTCGGCCGGGGCCGATGCAGGAACCGACGCCGCGGACACCGCGGTCGCCTCCTCCTCGAAGGCACCACTCGTGCCGACGGCCGAGCGCTCGACCGCAAAGCCGTCCTTGCGCACTCTCCAGATGTGAACCGACAGGAAGACCACCACCGAGATGGGCAGCACGGCCACGTGCAACGCATAGAACCGCAGCAGCGTGGGCTGGCCGATCTGCGGGCCACCGATGAGCAGATCCTGGAGCGTTTTGCCGACGACGGGCACGTAGTGCACCAGGTTCGTCCCTACGGTCACGGCCCAGTAGCTGAGCTGATCCCAGGGCAGCAGGTAGCCGGTGAACGACAGGCCCAGCATGAGCAGCAGGAGCACGACGCCGATCACCCAGTTGAACTCGCGGGGCTTCTTGTAGGCCCCCGCGTAAAACACCCGTATCAGGTGGAGGAACAGCACCAGCACGATCAGGTGGGCCGACCACCGGTGAACGTTGCGCACGAGTTGTCCGAAGCCCACCCCCGTGCGGATGACCTGCATGTCGCCGTAGGCCGAACCGACTGACGGCGTATAGAAGAACATCAGATACACGCCGGTCAGGGTCAGGAGCCCGAACAGCATGGTGGCGATGAAGCCCAGCCGAAACGAGTAACGCAAGCGCAGCACCCGGGCGGGAATCTTGATGGGGTAGACGTGCAGAAAGAAGTTGGAGAAACCCTGGAGAGCCCTACCCCGCGGGGTTTCGATGCGGGGATGGCGGAAGACCGACCGCCAGGCGCGGCTGCGCTCGACCCGGGCCACCACGCCGGTGCCTGGCGCGTAGGCAACCCCAGGCTCCAACGGATCCCGGATGGCGGGTTCCGGCGCTTGGACGGCGGTGTCACCGTCAGCGTCCGCTCGAGGATCAGACTCGTTGTCGGCCATCGGCCACCTCCTGGGCGTTCACCATGGACAACGCCCCGGGGGGGCATCGGTTGACGCAGAGACCACACCGAATGCACTGATCCTCGTCGAGCAGCAGCACACTCTGAGCCGACGTCCCGAGATCGAGGTGGTCGGCACGAGCGATCGTGATGCAGTCGGTCGGGCAGACATCCACGCACAACCCGCAAAGGATGCACAGCGAGGGATCCAGCATGATGTTGTCGAAGCAACGCAGGCAGCGCAGCGACTCCAGCCACGCGGTCTGACCGTCGTAGCCGACCTCGACCTCGGCGAAGCCGGTGCGTCGCTCGGTCGCCATCGCCGGGACCGGCTGGCGGGCGATGGCGTCGTAGCCCGTCGCCAATCGGCGGTACGCGGGTCGGCGAGTGAGCTCGACCCGGACACCCCGAGCGGGAAGAACTCCTTCGGGATCAGGGCGCTCGCCGCCGTCGGCCTCGGTACTGGCGTGGATCGACCGCGCCGCCCGCTGGCCATCGGCCACCGCGTCGATCAGGTTGCGCGGACCCTTGGCCACATCGCCACCAGCCCAGATCCGCGGATCGGAGGTACGGAGCGTGGCCGAGTCGACCTGCACCCCGCCACCACGGGTCCGCTCCATCGGAAGGTCACCCAGAAAGTCGAGCTCGGCCGCCTGGCCGACCGCCAAGATGATGGTGTCCGCGGGCAACACCGCTTCGGTGCCCTGGTGGAAGGTCGGGGCGAACCGGCCGTCAGTATCGAACACCGATGCCACGTCGATCGTCTCGAGTCCGGTGACCCGGCCGTCGGTGCCCACGAAGCGATGCGGCCCCTTGCGAAACACGATGGTGACGCCCTCGGCCTCGGCCTCTTCGATCTCCTCGGGATCGGCCGGGATCTCGTCCTCGGATTCGAGCGCGATCACCGTCACGCTCTTGACGCCCGCGCGCACGGCGGCCCGAGCCACGTCCAGCGTGGTGGTCATGGACCGCCGAGCATCCTCGGGCGAGCCGGCAACCGGCTCGACCCGATCGTCGTCGGTAGCGCCTCCGCCCGCCGCGGCCCGAAGCGCGGTGCGGGCGGCGTCGAAGGCGACGTTGCCCCCTCCGACGACCACGACCCGCTCTCCGAGCGGCACCCGGTAGCCCTGATTGATGTTCAACAGGAACTCGACGGCGCGCACGACACCGTCCTGGTCAACGCCCGGCAGGTCCAAGCTACGGCCCCGCCCGGTTCCAACCGCCAGGAACAACTGGTCGTGACGCTCCAACAGTGCGTCGATGCTGACGGTGTCACCGATTCGGGCGCCGAGTTCGACGTCGATGCCCAGCTCGATGATGGCTTCGATCTCGCGAGCGATGAGTTCGCGGCTGAGTCGGTATTCGGGGATGCCCAATACCATCATCCCGCCCAGGCGACTTGCGGCCTCGTAGACGGTGACCGCATGGCCGAGCAAGCGCAGCTCGTAGGCCGCGGCGAGCCCCGCTGGGCCGCCGCCGATCACGCCGACCGAACTGACCGTGGCGGGAGGCACCGGCCCATGGGCCTCGTGCCAGACCGCCGCGGCGTGAAAGCTCTCAACCCCGAACTGTTCGGTCACATAGCGCTTGAGGGCCCGGATGGCGACGGGGGCATCGACCGTGCCACGCCGACAGGCCGACTCGCACGGTGCGGCGCACACCCGACCGCATATCGACGGGAACGGGTTGGACTCACGGGCGATCAGGTAGGCGTCACGCGACCGACCTTCGGCGATGGCGGTCACATAGGCGCCGGCGTCGGTGTGGACCGGACACGCGGCGCGACAGGGTTCGTTCGCCCACAGCCACTCGGCATCGGGGACAGCTGGCCGCGGCACTAGATCAATCCCCGAGCCTGCAAGCGCCGCAAGCCCCACGCGATGGCGACGACCGAGACCAGAAACAGCACGGTGGCCAGCCACATCCGGTCGTCCCGGCTGAGGGTGGACAGACTGCCGTCGGTCAGGAGCCAGTTCGTGACGCCGATCGCCACACCCAGGCCGACCACCAGGATGGCCAGCCCGGAGGCGATGGCTCGCAGCCAGCCGATACTGGCCTGGGGCACCACGAGGTCAGTGGGACCGACGCCCGTACCGCCCTTCGAAGCGGGCGGTACGGCATCGGCGTCGGTGCTGATGCTCACTGAACCGTGAGGGGGGCGAGCATGCCCATCTGGTAGTGCTTGGCGATGTTGCAGACGAGGGCGTAGCCCCCCGCAGTCATCCCCGTGACGGTGAACGTACGCGTGCCACCGGCGGGCACGTTCGGGTCACCCGTCTCACCGACCTTGGCTCCCTCGTCGATCTTGTCAGCACCGGTCGCGACGGCTGCGGGCGGGTCGCCGCTGTCGACCACTGGCAACTTGTCGGCGGTCTGACCAGCAGCCAGCTTCAACACGATCACCTCGTGCTCGATCGTGCCGGTGTTCTTGACAACGAAGGTGACGTCACCAGCCAGAGCCACATTGGGGGTGGCGACCAGCGTCATCTTGCCGTTCAGACCCGAGGCGTCCGAGACCACAATATTGACGGTCTTGCTCGGAGCGGCGGTCGTGGCAGTCGTGACCGAAACCCCGGCCGCCGACGACGTGGGACTCGAGCTCTTCGAGGAACTCGAACATCCGCTCACGGCGACGAACAGTGCGAGCACCACGACCACGGAACCCACTTTGATTCGACTCATTGATGGCCCTCTCTTCTTGACGGTCCCGCTCATGGCGGGATGGAAGGTCCCGGTAGGGACCACGCAGCGCTTGGAAGCGGATCGCAACTGCTTCCGCGAGCATTAGGCCGCAAAGCCCGTCGAAGAACTAGAGGACAAAGTCCCAATTGGGTAGGCCAAACACCAGAAGTCGCGGCGATCGACACCAACGCCTGAGCCTCGCCATGACCCGGCGGATGCCGAGGCCAACCTCTTCTTCACGTTCTTCGGCCTCGTCGAGTGTTCGAATCCGAAGTCATTGCGCTCGTCACCAGGTCGCGGCCCTGCAACACCACCCCGAAGTCGGGGGGTGGGCCAGTTCTAGGGGTCACTGCACGGTGAGGGCATGGTAGAGGGTGGTGGGGCTTTGGTAGTTGAGGCTGCGGCGGCGTTGGCTGTTGATGATGGCGGTGACGTGGTCGGCG
>JAYUBX010000532.1:0-3452 GCA_043740665.1 Candidatus Neomicrothrix sp. | reverse complement strand
GGGCCGGGTTTGCAGAACTCACCAATGGATCACGCTCGACGGCGCCCGGCACGAACCACTGCCCGCCGGTGCGACGTCGGCGACGCACGCCGAGGCGCGTGCGTCATGAGAAGGGAACCTCTACATGACCGAATCGGTCGCCAACGGCCCCGAGGCCGCTCCGTCAGGCCCATCCAGCTCGGGCTCGTCCTCGAACCCCGCGGGGACTGAGCCCGCCCCACGCGATGTTGATGCCGCCGATGCTACGGCTGGTCCGTCGACCAATCGCCGGCGGCGGGGGTCCCGGGGAGGACGCAACCGCAGTCGTTCCGGCGCGGCCAACGGCTCGGTCAGCGGTGACGACGGTGACGACGGTGACGGCGCGACCCCGGCCGCGTCCGACCGCGCCCGCCCGTCCGGCACGGATCGCAATCCCGACGAGCTGCCCGAGCGCATCTTCGAGGGAAAGCCCAAGTCGGCTGAAGCAGCCGAGAAGGCCCTTGTGCGCCGGCCCCGAATTGGCGACAGCCGTCCCGCCCCCGAGGCCGAAGGTGGCGAGTCGGTGAGTTCGTCGACCGCCGAGGTGGGGGCCGGCGACGGTGAGGCGGCCAAGACGAACGGCAAGCGGCGCCGCGGTGGCCGCGGCCGCGGATCTGGGTCGGGTCCTTCGGGATCGTCAGCGAGCGGCAGTGGTAGCAGCCGCAGTGGGTCCGGTGGCGGTGGGTCTGGCGGTGGTCGAGGCGATGGTCGGGGATCGGGTCGGGGCGGCGCCCGCACGGCCCCCAAGCCGATCGAGGCGATTGTGGGCGGCGACCCGATCGACGACGACGGCACCGGACCCAAGCGGGGCCGCGAACGCAAGGGGCGGCCCGTTGGTCGCTACCTGATGACCGTGTCGGTGCGGCCCACCGCGACCCAGATCGCGGTACTCGAAGGTCGCAGCCTGATCGAGCACTACGTGTCGCGTCCGGCCGACGACATCTCGCAGATCCACGGCAACATCTACCTCGGTCGCGTGCAAAACGTCTTGCCGGGTATGGAGGCCGCCTTCGTCGACATTGCCACGCCCAAGAACGCGGTGCTCTATCGCGGCGATGTGCAGTACGAGGCCGAGGACATCGAGGAAAAGGGCAACAACCTGCGCATCGAGCAGATGCTCAAGCCCAAGCAGATGATCGTCTGCCAGGTCACCAAGAACCCCATCGCCCACAAGGGGGCGCGCCTCACCCAAGAGGTCTCGATCCCCGGCCGATTCGTGGTGCTCATCCCGAACAGCACCACCTACGGCATCTCCAAGCGGCTGGCCGACGACGAACGCAAGCGCCTGCGAGCGATCCTCGATCGTGTGCGACCCAAGGGACACGGCATCATCGTGCGCACCGCGGCCGAAGGCGTCACCGCCGAGGAGATCGAACGCGATGTGGCTCGTCTGCAACAGCAGTGGGAGCAGATCGCAGCGCTGGCGGCCAAGACGCAAGGTCCCGCGTTGTTGTACCGCGAGCCCGACATGGCCGTTCGGGTGATCCGCGAAGAGTTCAATGACGACTACCGCGGGGTGATCATCGACGATCGCGAGCTGTTCGACGAGGTTCACGGCTACGTGGCCAGCATCTCGCCGACGCTCGCCGACCGGGTGCAGTTCTTCGACCCTGACGTCGAACCCCTGCCATTGTTCGAGCGTCATCATGTGCACGAGCAACTGCACAAGGCGCTCGATCGCAAGGTGTGGCTGCCGTCGGGCGGCTCGCTCATTATCGAGCACACCGAGGCCCTCACCGTCATCGACGTCAACACCGGCAAGAACGTGGGTACGTCGAGCCTCGAGGAGACCGTTTTTCGCAACAACCTCGAGGCCGCCATCGAGATCGCCAAGCAACTGCGCCTGCGAGACATCGGCGGCATCATCGTGATCGACTTCATCGACATGGAGATCCGCCGCAATCGCGAAGAGGTCATCGGGGTCTTCCGTGACTCGCTGGCCCGCGACAAGACGCGGACCCAGGTCTTCGATATCAGCGAGTTGGGACTCGTAGAGATGACCCGCAAGCGCATCGGCGAGGGGTTGCTCGAGTCGTTCTCGACGTTGTGCCCCGAGTGCGAGGGCCGGGGGCTGATCCTGGACAAGGACCTGCTGCTCTGAGCGAGTTGGCCCGATTGGGTGCGGTCCGGTAACTTGGCAGACCTATGTATGCCGTAATCAAGACCGGTGGAAAGCAGTATCGAGTCGAGGAGGGCCAGCGTCTCGACGTTGAGCGCCTCGACGGTGACGAGGTCGAGCTCACGCCGATCCTGGTGGTCGATGGTGATGTCGTTCTCGCCACTCCTGACCAGCTCGCAGGTTCGTTGGTGGCGGCTCGCATCGTCGGCCAGGCCAAGGGCCCCAAGATCGATGGCTTCACCTACAAGAACAAGTCCAACAACCGCCGCCGGTGGGGCCATCGCCAGTCGTACGCCACCATCGAGATCACCAGCATCAAGAAGGGCTAGCCATGTCGAAGACCAAGGGTGGCGGCTCAACCCGCAACGGGCGTGATTCACAGAGTAAGCGCCTCGGTGTGAAGACCTACGACGGGCATCAGGTCCAGGCCGGCACGATCATCGTTCGCCAGCGTGGCACCCGCATCCATCCTGGTGAGAACGTGGGCAAGGGTGGCGACGACACGCTGTTCGCCCTCACCGAGGGCACCGTTAAGTTCGGCTCGCGCAAGGGCCGCAAGCTGGTCGACGTTCTGCCGGCCTGAGTTCGTTCGAACCGGCGCCCGGCGTCGGTGGTACCGATCGAGCGGCCCCCAGGGGTCGCTCGTGTCGCGTTTGGGCCCCGGTCAGGGCGCCAGGTCGAGCCCTCGGGGCAACTGGGTAGCTGACCAACCGAGATGGGTGACGGCCTGCTGGCAGGCGAACCGGTCGGTCATGCCGGCCACGTAGGCCACCGCGGCACGAACCACCCCAGCCGATCCACTTTCGTCGTCGGGAGCCTGCGGAAGCCGATCGGGGTGGGCCGAGAAGTACTCGACCAGGGCCCGCAGCATGGTGACGACGATGTTGGCCTGCGCGACCGATGCCGGCCGCAGATAGAGGTGTTCGTAGTTGAAGGCCCGGAACGCGGCGAGGGCCTCGGCGTCGGCCGCATCCATGGCCACGACGCCGGACCGGATCGACGCGGCGATGACGCCGGCCACGAAACGGTTGATCTGGCCACTGCGACGGTCTCCGCCGACGTGGCGAACCTGGACCGGCAACACCGTCGGGTCGATGATGCCGGCCGAGACCGCGTCTTCGAAGTCGTGGCAGACATAGGCGATGCGGTCGGCCCAGGCCACGACTTCGCCCTCGGGGGTGGCGGGGGTCGGCCTTGACCACGAATGGTTGCGGATGCCATCGAGGGTGGCATGGCAGAGGTTGAGGGAAGCCAGCACCACGTCGGCACCCCACGCGGCGTGGTCATAGCCGCCGGGAAGGTAGGGCGAGAAGGC
>JAYUBX010000531.1:0-6161 GCA_043740665.1 Candidatus Neomicrothrix sp. | reverse complement strand
AGAGCCTCCTTGAACTTCTTCGACCCGTTGGCGTTGGTGCGCTCGCCGATGATCAGGAACGACGTGTCCTGGTGGAACGGCACGATCGAGTAGATCGACGTGGCGCCCGCTTCGTGCTCGGGCTGGCGGGGCGCGCGTTCGAGCCCGGCGCACACGTCGACAACGGCCTTGAGGTGGGCCGGTGTCGTGCCGCAGCAGCCGCCGATGATCTCGATGCCCAGATTGGTGACGAACGAGCGGTGGTGCTCGGCCAGCCCCTCGGGGGTGAGGTCGTAGTGCATGTGGCCGTCGACCACTGACGGCAGGCCGGCGTTGGGGATGCACGAGATGGGCATGCGGGCGTGCTGCGACAGGTGCCGCAGGTGCTCGCTCATCTCGACCGGCCCGGTGGCGCAGTTGATGCCGATGACGTCGGGCTTCATGGCGTCGAGCGCGCTGAGCGCGGCGGCGATCTCGGTGCCCGGCAGCATGCGACCCGTGAGCTCCATGGTGATCTGCACCTGCAGCGGCACCTTGGTGCCGACCACGGCCATGGCTCGACGCGACCCGATCATCGCCGCCTTGATCGACAGCAGGTCGAACATGGTCTCGATGATGATGACGTCGACGCCACCCTCGATGAGGGCTTCGGCCTGTACCTGGTAGTGGTCACGCAGCTCGGCGAAGCGGATCTGGCCCAGCGACGGGAACTTGGTGCCGGGCCCGATCGAACCGGCCACGAACCGGGGATGGTCGGGCGTCGAGAAGTCGGACGCCACCTCGCGGGCGATGCGGGCGGCCGCCAGGTTGATCTCATGCGCCCGGTCGGCCTGGCCGTATTCGCCCAGGGTGATGGGCATGCCGCCGAAGGTATCGGTCTCGATCACGTCGACGCCGACATCGAGATATTCGGCGTGCAGTTCCTTGATGACGTCGGGCCGGGTCACGACCAACAGCTCGTTGCATCCCTCGAGCTCGGGGCCCCCGAAGTCATCGGCGGTCAGCTCCCTTTCCTGGATGCCGGTCCCCATGGCGCCGTCATAGATGATGACGCGCTGGCGAACGGCTTCGAGGAAAGCACTCATGCCAGGAAGGCTACCGGTCGGCACCATCGGTTCTCACGTCGATGGCGGCCGGAGACGTGATCGGTAGGATCCGGTCTGTGACCGTCGACGTGGTGACCAAGTATGGCGAGTTCATCGACACCACGACCATGGTCGGCATCGAGATCGGAGCGCTCCACAGTCCCCGCCTGCCTCGCGACGACCCGAACGTCCGGTACCTCGACCACGCCACCAAGGAGGAGTTGCGGGCGAAGTACGCCGACAACCCGCAGGCCGCGCCGCGGGCCGACGACCTCGTGGAGGTCGACTACATCTGGGAACCCGGATTGCGCCTGATCGATGTGCTCGGCGAGGACGCACCGATCGACTTTGTCATAGCGTCCCACCTTCTCGAGCACATTCCGAACCCGTTGGGATGGTTGCAGCAGGTCGAGGAAATCCTCGACGAGGGTGGGATCCTGGCGCTCGTGCTGCCCGACAAGCGTTACTGCTTTGACGCCCGCCGGCCGGTCACCACGCTCAGCCAGGTCACGGATGCATGGCTACGCGACCGTCAGTTCGCGACCTTTCAACAGATCTATGATCACGAGGCCAACTTTTTGGGCGACGTGGCCGCGGCTGACCTGTGGGCTGGTCTCGACCCCGAGTCGCTGCGGCGCACCGACGTCGACGATGCCGACGTTTTCGCCCTGAACCGGTGTCGGGAGATCATGGAGACCGGCGACTACCAGGACGTGCACTGCAGCACGTTCACCCCGGAGTCCTTCGGTGAGATCTTCACCACGGTCGTGCGTCTCGGGCTCCTCAACTTCGAGATGTTGCGGCTCTACCCGACCGAGGCCAACGACTACGAATTCTTCGTCACCCTGCGCAAGCGCGACCTACGCGACGACGTCACCCGCGCCAGGAGCCTGGCCGAGGCCACCCGGATGCTCGAGGCCGCCGACGGGTTCGGCCGGGAGCCGCCCGGGCATCGTCTGATGGCGGTCAGTGAGGCCGAGGCCCGGACAGTCGAGGCCAAGCGGCGGGTCCTCGGCGCGGTTCGCACGACTTTGGCGACGATCGCAGCGACGGTGCGCGGCTCCACTCGTTCGAACCCACCCACATGACCTGATCGGTTCGGCGGGCGCTCCTAGGCTGCCGGAATGGTGCAATTCGGCGTTCACGTGGGCCCCCAGATGTGCACGATGGCGGAGCTGAAGGCGGTCTGGGCCACGGCCGAGCGCCTGCAGTTCGACTGGATCAGCGTGTGGGACCACTTCTATCCGGCGCCGTCGCCGCTCGACGGCGACTGCTTCGAGGGCATCGCCTGCCACGCTGCCCTGGCGGTGCTCACGACCAGGCCCCGAGTGGGCTCGCTGGTGTACTCCACCGGATACCGCCACCCGGCCGTGCTGGCGAATGCGGCGGCGACCATCGACCACCTCAGCAACGGCCGCCTTGAACTCGGGCTCGGCGCCGGCTGGCACAAGTGGGAGTACGACGCCTACGGGATCCCGTTCGAGGCTCCCAAGGTGCGGCTGCGCCGCATGGCCGAGTCGATCGAATGCGTGCGGCTGCTGTTGACCGAGGACGTCGCCAACTACGACGGCGAGTTCTTCACCTTGACCGACGCCCGCTGCAACCCCAAGCCGGTGCAGGCCAAGCCCCGCATCTGGGTCGGTGCGTCGGGTGAGCAGATCGGGCTCAAGCTGGCCGGCCGTCACGGCGACGCGTGGAACGTCCCGTTCGTCAGCCCCGAGGACTTCGCCCGCAAGCGGTCGATCGTGCTCGACCACGCTCCCGACCCGTCGTCGTTCACCACCGGTATCAACCTGCTCTACGTGCCGTGCGAGCCCGACCGGATCGATGCCGAGCTCGAGTCGCGCTTCGGCCCGATGACCGAGATGATGCGCCCCGGCGCCCTGGTCGGCGAGGTCGCCGCCATCACCGAACGCATCGGCGCGTATGTCGACGCCGGCGCTGAGTGGATCATCCTTGCCTTGCGAGCCCCGTTCGACCTCGATGCCCTCGAGCAGTTCTCGACCGAGGTGGCACCCCAGTTCGCCTGACCGGCGCGTCACCTGGGTCGTCCAGCCACACCACACGTGGCCAGATCACCCAGGTGGTTGGCGTCACGCCTGGATCCGGTGCCGACTCCGTCGATGCGCGCCCGGGCCTCCGGCATGATCGGGCGACGCCGTAGGCTACTCGGCGATGAAGGTCTACACGCGCAAGGGCGACGACGGCACCACCGGCCTCCTCTACGGGGGGCGGGTCCCCAAGGACGCGCCCGGCCCGACGGCGTACGGCACCGTCGACGAGGCCCAGGCCGCGATCGGCCTGGCCCGGGCCGAGGTGAAGGCCGACCGGTCGAGCAGTCCCGGTGAGTTGGCCGAGATCCTGCTCGTCGTCGAGCGTGACCTCTGGGTGCTCATGGCCGAGCTGGCCACCGATTCGGCCAACCACGACAAGCTCATACCGGGCCAGAGCCTGGTCACGCCGGAGATGGTCACCGGCCTCGAAACGCTCATCGATGAGGTCAGCGGCAGCTTCGAGCCACCCACCGAGTTCGTGGTGCCGGGCGAGACCCGTGTCGCTGCTCTGCTCGACGTGGCCCGCACCGTGGTGCGCCGGGCCGAGCGCGATGCGTTGGCCGTCGCCGCCCCGGGGGCTCACGCCTTGCCGTATCTCAATCGGCTCAGCGACCTGCTGTGGACATTGGCCCGCTGGCAGGAGGGCACGTCGTTGGCGACGCGCTCGGTCTGACCCGCATCCTCCCGATCCCCTGAATCTCCCCGAGAACCCCACGAGGTCCCCACCGATGGCCATCACCTTCTCGCTCGACAAAGCGGTGCCGCTCGAAGCCGACGCGCTGGCCGCGCCGGTCTGCAGCGATCGTTTCGGTCCCGACGACGGCCCCGACGGGCTCGACTGGGCGTTCCTCGACGGGCGCGGATTCACCGGCAAGCTAGGGCAGACCGCGGCGCTGCCCGGTGTGCTCACTGACGGCGAGCCGGGCCCCGCCACCATCGTCGTGGGGATGGGGTCCTCGGCCGACCTCGGGCCCGATCAGATGCGGCGCGCCGGCGGCGCGTTGGCCCGCGCCGCGTCTCGCCACGGCACCCTGGCCGTGCGGCTGCTCGAGGCGGTCGCCGAGCCGGCCCGTCGACCCGCCGCCGCCCAGGCGATGGCCGAGGGATTGGTGCTGGGGTCGTATCGATTCTCGACGTACAAGTCCGACACCGAACCTGGCGCGCTCGATCGGGTGGTGGTGGTCGGCGGTGGTGGAGGCCGGGTCGTTGCCGCCCTCGAACTCGGCGTCCGTATCGCCGAGGGGGTCGTGTTGGCGCGCGACCTGGTCAACACGCCGGGTGGCGATCTCACGCCTCGCGCCCTGGCCGAGGCCGCCGTCGAGATCGCCGAACGCGAGGGCCTGCAGATCACCATCATGGACGAGGACGACATCGTCGAGGCTGGCCTCGGCGGCCTGCTCGGGGTGAACCGGGGCTCGCAGCAGCCGGCTCGGTTCATCGAGCTGTGCTGGTCGCCGGATGGGGCCAAGGCCAGCCTGGCGCTGGTCGGCAAGGGCATCACGTTCGACTCGGGCGGCCTGTCGCTCAAGACGGCGGCCGGCATGACCACGATGAAGGACGACATGGGTGGGGCTGCCGCCATCCTCGGAGCCATGTCGGTGATCGCCGCCGTCGCCCCCAAGACCAAGGTGACGGCCTACATCCCCAGCACCGACAACATGACCGGGGGCGATGCCACCCGCGTGGGCGACGTGCTGCGAATCCGCAACGGCAAGACGGTCGAGGTGCTCAACACCGACGCCGAGGGTCGGCTGATCCTGGCCGATGCGCTGTCGATCGCCAGCGAGGCCGAGCCCGACGCCATCGTCGACCTGGCCACCCTGACCGGCGCCGCCATCGTGGCTCTCGGGTCGAAGGTCACCGCGGTCATGGGATCGAACCGGTCGTGGGTCGACCAGATCACCGAGGCGGCCACCCGAACGGGGGAGCGGGTGTGGGAGTTGCCCCTGGTCGAGGAGTACCGATCAGAGATCGACTCGGACATCGCCGACCTCAAGAACATCGGCAAGGCCGGCAGCGCCGGGTCGATCACCGCCGGACTCTTTCTCCGTGAGTTCGTTCCCGAGTCGATCCCGTGGGCCCACCTCGACATCGCCGGGCCGGCCTGGAGCGACGGTGACGACACCTTCGTGACCAAGGGTGGCACCGGCTGGGGTGTGCGCCTGTTGGTCGAGCTGGCCCGGACCTTCAAGCGCCCGACGCGCCGCTGAGTCCGGCCGTTCCGACAATCAGACCGCTTGGGGCCGTCGCATTGCCGTCGACCCCCGAGCCGGCCTCGGCGTAGCGCTCGGCGGCCCAGCGCACCGCGTCGTGGGCGACGGCGGGATGGAACCGCCAGCGGTGCAGTTGTTGCTCGGCCGACTCGGGATCCTCGCCCAGCTCGAGCAGTGACATGGCCAGATGTCGGGCCCGTTGGTGGCGGCGTTGCGCTTCGTCGTTGGGGCCGTGGGCATCGATCCACATTTGGTGTTCGGCCTGCACACTCGGCGTCAGGCGGGTGAGCTGGTGGCGAGTCAGGGGCGGCAGCATCCGCCGCACCGCCAGCCGCTCGGGTGTCTGCCACCGGGCCGCACCGAACCGGCAGACCCGGTCGATGGTGCGCATGAACGGTGACTGCCGGCCACCCCGCATGCCGACGCCGAGTGACCGGGCCGTGTCGATCAGGTCGATGGTGAAGCCATCGGGTTGGGCATCGAGCTGATGGGCCAGCCGTCGCATCAACAACACGGTGCTGGGCCCGAGGATCCCCAGCCAAAATCGCTCGACATAGGCCGAGCGGGGGTCGTGGCCGAGCCGGTCGATCAGGGGATCGGGCCAGGCCTCGATGCCGAGGGCGGTGGTGGTGAACCCGCCGTCTTCGTCAACCGTGGGCTGATCAGGGGCGAGGGACGGTTCAGGGTGGGTTGGCACGGGAGGTCTCCGCAGGGCCGCCGGATGGAATGAGTGGAGAGCATTTCAATACGTTTGAATTACTTTCCAAGCAAGCGACACCATCGCGCCCCACCCGTGACCTGTCAAGGGCCTCGGCCGAATGACCAGAACT
>JAYUBX010000530.1:0-6586 GCA_043740665.1 Candidatus Neomicrothrix sp. | reverse complement strand
GGGATCGCCGTACGCGGTCTGCAGGCGAAATCGCAGATAGGCGGCATCGGGCAGCGGCAGATAGGGCGACGACCGCCACCAGCCCGGCACCGCCATCACCCACACCTGGCGGGCCGCGGTGCCCCATAGGGCCGGACGCGCCAACACCGCGAGGGCGGCCCGGACCAGCCACCCCCAACGTCGATCTGAGTCGGCCGCCGGAGCGCCCGCTGGCACTGGCGCCGCGCTCACGCCTTCTGCTGCTGAAGCTCTCGCCACGTGCCACGGGGCGAGCCGGGCTCCTTGGGCAGGCCCAGCACCATCTCGCCCACGATGTTGCGCTGTACCTGCGAGGTGCCCGCATAGATGGTGCCGGCCCGGGCGACCATGAAGGTACCGACCCACGAGGCGCTGTCGTTGGGCGCACCGGCATCGTCGGCCTGGAACGCGTTGCTCGGCCAGCGACCCGACGGGATCAGCGCGTCGGCGCCGAGAATCTCGACAGCGAGCTCGGTCACGACCCGGTGGTACTCGCTCCAGTACAACTTGAAGATCGACGAGTCGGGCCCGGGATGGCCACCCTGCAGGTACTTGGTCAGGGTGCGCATGCCGATGAACCGCATGATCTCGACCTTCGAGTAGGCCCACGCCAAGCGTTGGCGGATAACCGGATCGTCGGCCCGACCCCGTTCGCGGGCCAGCACCATCAACCGGTCGAGCTCGGTGCGGAACATGATCGGGAACGTCGCCGCCGCCTCGCCCCGCTCGTAGCCCAGCAGCGTCATGGCGACGGCCCACCCGTTGTTCACGCCGCCGACCACGTTGTCCTTCGGGCAGCGGGCGTCGGTGAAGAAGACTTCGTTGAACTCCGAATCGCCAGTGATCATCTTGATCGGCCGCACCTCGACGCCGGGCTGGTCCATCGGCACCAACAGGAAGGTGATGCCCTTGTGCTTGGGCACGTCAGCGTCGGTGCGGGCCAGGACGAAGATCCAGTCGGCCAGATGCCCGGCCGACGTCCAGATCTTCTGACCGTTTATGATCCACTCGTCGCCGTCGAGCTCGCCCTTGCACCCCAGGTTGCCCAGGTCGGATCCGGCGTTGGGTTCGGAGTAGCCCTGGCACCAGAGATCGTCGCCCGACAGGATCCGTGGCAGGAAGTGGGCCTTCTGCTCGTCGGTCCCCCACTGCAGGATCGTGTTGCCCACCATCTGGATGCCGAACACGTCGTTGCCGGTACCGGCCGGCACCCCGGCCTTGTAGAACTCCTCGACCAGGATCACCTGCTCGAGCTCGCTCAGCCCACCACCGCCGTATTCGGCGGGCCACGACGCGGCCAACAGTCGGTTGGCGTGCAGCACCACGCGCCAGTCCGACGCAAACTGCTCGGCTTCTTCCTTGGGTAGGGCGCCGATGCCGTTCCACCCGGCCGGCAGGTGTTCGGCGAGGAACGCCTGGATCTTCTCGCGGTACGCCTCGGCTTCGGCCGAATAGGTCGGGTCCATAGTCGCCGAGGATATCGGGTTCAAACCGCCCAATCCCCAAACCACGGGTGAATCGGCGCACCCTGGTGCGCCGAGAGACACAAGGTTCGGTCAGAGGGTCGCCAGGCCGAGGCCGCGTCGGCCGACGGCGGCGGCACCGACGATGGGTCCGTCGGCGCCCATGGCCGCCGGGCGGATCACGCAGCCGCGGGCGAAATCGAGGCGGGCCCGGGCATCGATCTCGGCCTGGGCTGCGGCGAAGAACGGCTCGCCGTAGCCGAGTGCCACCGAACCGGCCACCACCGCCAGCCGCAGATCGAGCAGCGTCGCGACGGTGGCCACTGCTCGACCGACCAGCATGCCGGTGCGCTCGATCACCTCGATACCGGCTTCAGCCGGTGGCCGCCCGGTGATGGCGGCGATCCCGGTGCCCGACGCTTCGGCTTCGAGGCAGCCCCGACTGCCACACCGGCACGGTCGACCGTCCGGCTCGACCGTGATGTGGCCGATGTGCCCGGCGTTGGCGTCGCGCCCGTCGAGCAGGCGGCCGTCGAGCACGATGCCGCCGCCCACACCGGTCGAGACGACCATGCCCAGGTAGTTGGGCTCGCCGACGGCAGCCCCCCGCCAGCCCTCGCCCAACGCCAGGGCTTTGGCATCATTGTCGACGAAGATCGCCAGCCCCAGCGTCTCGGCCAACCGTCGCCGCAGGGGGAAGCCTCGCCAGGCGGCGATGTTCATGGGCGACACGGTCTCGCCGCCTCGGGTCATGGGACCACCGCACCCGACCCCTCCCACGATGGGGTCCGGCTCACCGCGTGCCGCCGACGCGTCCCGAACCTCACCCACCAGCCCTATGAGGGCGGCGAAGAGATCTTCCGCCGAGCGGTCCGGCGCCGGTGGCGTCGCGGCGGTGGGGATCTGGCCCCGGTCGAGCACCACGCCGTCCGCCGTGACGATGCCGGCGGCGAGCTTGGTGCCCCCGATGTCGATGGCCAGGATCACCGGATCGGTCATGGGGGCCGACGCTATCCATCCATCGTCGGCCTAACCTGTCGATCGGTCATCGTGACCGCACCCAACCGTCCCGTAGAGGAGCCCTTTCTTGGCGACGCAGGAATCCGTGGCTCCCGACGACGGCTTCGCTCGGGTCTTCGAGGCCGTCTCGGCCAACATCGCCAAGGTGATCCAGGGCAAGGCCGAAGTCATCGACCTGGCCTTGCTGTGCCTGGTGTCCGAGGGTCATCTGCTCATCGAGGACGTGCCCGGGGTGGGCAAAACAAGTCTGGCCAAGGCGCTGGCCCGGTCGATCGATTGCCCCTTCGGTCGGGTGCAGTTCACGCCGGACCTGCTGCCGTCCGACGTGATCGGGGTCACGGTGTGGAACCGCAGCGACGGTCAGTTCGAGTTCAGACCCGGCCCGATCTTCGCGACCATCGTGCTGGGCGACGAAATCAATCGAGCTTCACCGAAGACCCAGTCGGCCCTGCTCGAAGCCATGGCCGAAGGCCAGGTCACGGTCGACAACGCCACCTATCCGCTGGGGCCGCCTTTCATGGTGATCGCCACCCAGAACCCCATCGAGCACGAGGGCACCTACCCGCTACCCGAAAGCCAGCTCGATCGGTTCCTGATGCGGGTGTCGGTCGGCTATCCCTCGCGCAACGCCGAGATCGACATCCTCGACGCCCACGGCGACCACACCACCCTGGGCGACATCAGCCCGGTGGTGTCGGCGGCCGAGATCGAAGGGCTCGTCGCTACGGCCCGAGCGGTGCACGTCGCCCCCAGCCTCAAGGGCTACCTGGTCGACCTGGCCGATGCCACCCGGCGGCATCCGCAGCTGGCGCTCGGCATGTCGCCACGCGCCACGCTCAGTCTGATGCGCGTGGCCCGGGCCCGAGCCGCGGCCGACGGACGCACCTTCGTGGTGCCCGACGACCTCAAGGCGCTGGCCCGGCCCACGCTGGGTCATCGGCTGCTCGTCACCGCCGAGGCCCAGCTGCAGGGGATCTCATCGGTCGACGCCCTCGACGAGATCCTGCGCAGCGTCCCCGTGCCGACGGCCACGGCCACGGCCACGGCCGGCTAGGACCCGACCCCCGTGCTCACCCGTCAGGGCCGCATCGCCGTGCTCTCCGCCATCGCCATGCTGATCGGCGGGCGGGTCTTCGGCAGCCTCGAGCTCTACGTGCTGGGCAGCGCGCTGGCGGGTCTGGTCGCCGTCGCCGCGGTGATGAGTGCGGCGACCAAGGTGAAGATCGAGGTGGCGCGCGAGCTGCACCCACCTCGAGTGCACGCCGGTAGCCCCAGCCGGGTCGAGGTGCGGGTCGAGAACACCGGTCGGCGCCGGTCGCCGCTGCTCAGCCTGCACGACGCGGTGTCGGGCACGCGTGGGGCTCGGCTGATGGTCGGTCCGCTCGATCCGGCCGAGTCGGCCCGCGCCGCCTATCGCCTGCCCACCGAGCGGCGCGGCATCCTGACCGTCGGCCCGCTCGAGGTCGAGCTCACCGATCCGTTCGGCCTGACCCACGTCTCGATGACGGCATCGGGCGCCTCCGAGCTCACCGTGTACCCCCACATCGACGAGCTCTCGCCCCTGCCGCTGACCAGCGGCAACGATCCCCTGGCCGGCGCCGAGCACCCGAACTCGTTGGGGCGCGGCGGCGAAGACTTCTACGCGCTGCGCGACTACGTCGTCGGCGACGACCTCCGTCGGGTGCACTGGCCATCGACCGCCCGCCACGACGAGCTGATGGTGCGCCAGGACGAACTGCCGTGGCAGGGACGCGGCACCGTCGTGCTCGACGTCCGCTCGTCGACCAACACCGCCGAGTCGCTCGAGCTGGTGATCTCGGCGGGGGCCAGCATCGTGGCCGCCGGGTCGCGCCGTCAGGACTTGGTGCGACTGGTCACGACCGATGGCGCCGACTCGGGCTTCGCCGCCGGGCACGCCCACGTCGAGGCGATCATGGAACACCTGGCCAGCGTCGAAGCCACCAACGACTCGAGCTTCCAGCGGGTGCTCGATCGGCTGACCCGCTCGGCGGCCGGCGGCGCGCTGGTCATCGTCGTGTCGCTGGTCTCACCAGCCGATCTCGACCGCATGGCGCGACTGCGGCGCCGGTTCGGATCGCTCACCATCGTCCAGTTCGATCGTTCGTCGTGGGATGCCAGCGCGGTGCCGACCGCGGGCGGCCTCAACGGCGCGGCCATGATGCGCATCACCAGCGCGGCCAACTTCGCCGATACCTGGAACCAGGCCGGCCGACCCGGCCGCCGCCCGGCCATGTCGTGGAGCGCGCCGGGCTCGGCCGCGGTCCGCGCCGCGGCCGAAGCCGCGTCGGACGACTGGGACACCTGGGCCCGACCTTCACCCCGGGTACCGCGGTCATGACCGCGACCGCCGTCCGACCGCCCGATGCCGACGCGCCACAGCCGTCCACTCGACGCCGGCTTCCCGTCGCTCCGCGGCCCCGCCACGAGCCCGGCGCCGAGCTGGCCCTGGCGGGGGTCACCCTGGCCATCATCATCAGTTTCGATCGGGTGTTCAGCGGCGCCGCCTATGCCGGTCCGCTGCTGCTCACGGCCGTCGCCACCCACCTCGGGCTCGTCGTCGCCCGTCGCCGCGGCATCGGTCTGGGACTCACGACCCTGGGCACCGTCGTCGGGTTCGTGGTGCTCAACAGCTGGCTGTTCTTTCTGTCGACGACTCGACTGCTGGTGCCCACCCCGGGCACCCTGACCGCGGCCATCGACGCACTCCGCGGCTCGTGGTCGACCTTTCAACAGGTCGTGGCGCCGACGGCACCCCAGCCGGGTTTCCTGCTCGCCGCCGCGTTCGGGGTGTGCTTCGCCGTGTTCCTGGCCGACTGGGCCGCCTTCCGACTCTGGGCCGCCATCGAAGCCCTCGTTCCGATGCTCACCCTGTTCATCTTCACCGCGTTGGTGGGGGCACCTGAGGGCCAGATCCTGGTGACCGCGATCTTCGCCGCCGCCGCCCTGGTCTTCGTGCTCGTGCACCGGGTGGCCCAGCGCGAACGTTCGACGGCCTGGCTGACCAACCAGGTCGACCGGGGCTCGTCGTGGCTGCTGCGCATCGGGGTCGTGCTGATCGTGGGGGCCGTCGCCGCCGGAGCGGTGGTCGGACCCCACCTACCGGGGGCGCACGACAGCGGGATCATCAGCTGGCGCGGCGATCGATCGGGGCCCAGCTCACGAGTCACGATCAGTCCACTGGTCGACATCCGTTCGCGTCTGATCGACAACGGCGACCGCCAGCTGTTCACCGTTGAGAGCGCCCAGCGGGCGTACTGGCGACTGACCGCGCTCGACACCTTCGATGGCCAGATCTGGAAGTCGAGCGGCCACTACGCCAGCGTCGACGGTCATCTGCCCAAGTCGCTGCCCGACGGCATCAGCGATCCCGGGTCGAGTGGCGAGGTCGAGCAGAAGTTCACCATCTCGGCGCTGGCGGCGCTGTGGCTGCCGGCCGCGTCGCAGCCGGTCTCGATCGACGCGGCGACCAAGGTCCGGTTCCAGAAGGACACCTCGACCCTGATCGTCGACACCAATCTGCCGACGTCCGACAATCAGACCTACACCGTGCGGTCGGTCATTCCCGACCTCACCGCCGATCAGTTGCGGGCCGCCGACCGGGCCATCCCTGCGTCGATCGCCGATCAGGACCTGGCCCTACCGGCCGATTTGTCGACCACGGTCAAGGCGACCGCCGAGCAGGCCATCAGCAACGCGGCCACGCCGTATGAGCAGGCCATCGCCCTCCAGTCGTTCTTCCGCGACACCGGGGGCTTCGTCTACGACCTGTCGGTGCGGCCCGGCCACGGCGACAGGGCGATCAACGAGTTCCTTCGCGACCGCCGGGGCTACTGCGAGCAGTTCGCCGGCACCTTCGCCGCCATGGCCCGCTCGGTCGGGCTGCCGGCCCGCGTCGCTGTCGGCTTCACCCCCGGCATCACCTCCCCCGACGACCCTCAGCACTACACCGTCAAGGGCGAGCACGCTCACGCCTGGCCCGAGATCTTTCTGGGCCAATACGGCTGGGTGCCGTTCGAGCCGACGCCGGGCCGGGGCTCGGCCAGCTCGGCGAGCTACACCGGCGT
>JAYUBX010000529.1:0-1681 GCA_043740665.1 Candidatus Neomicrothrix sp. | reverse complement strand
CCAAGCCGATCAATACGGTCGCGCGACAAGCGAATTTTGTCGCCGTCGTACCATGACGATTCAAACTGCCTGAACTCGCGGCGAACGACTTCGTCGCGTGTGCGGTTGTTGCCAGCCAGATTGATACGCCGCACATAGGCCCGACGGGACGGATCGCCCTGCAGCACAAACGCCACGCGGTTGTTAACTCGGTCAATTTCGGGGATAGCGTCTACTTTCGAAAAAGCAAACCCAAAGGTGCCAAAATAATCGGTAAAAGCCTTCGTGGTTTCAACCACCTGGTCGGCGTTGTACGCTTCGCCAGGCTTGATGGTGACCAGTGACTTGAACTCTTCTTCGCGGCCCAGATAATTGCCGTTGAGCTTGATGCCAGAGACGACAAAACGCTCACCCTCGGTCACGTTGAGGGTGATGGTGACGTCTTGCTTGTCTGGTGAAATGGCAACCTGAGTCGAGTCAACCTTGAACTCAAGATAGCCCCGCGCCAGGTAATAAGAGTCGTCGAGCACCTGGCGAGCCCGATGGTCATCGAGCCCGTCGGCCGGGGCCTGACCCGAATAGGTGGCGTCGTAGGTCCAGTCCGGCTGCTTGTCGTGGTGGCGCTCATCGACGGTGGCGACGCCATCGGTGATGGCCACCAGCTCGGCGATCAGTGCCGGCTCGACACCGGGTGCGGTGCCGGTGAGGTGGGCCTCGACCTGGTCAGGGAAGCAGCTGAGCAGGCTCGACACCACGACCTCGTGCTGCGACGCCAGGTAGCAGCGCGCGCCGTCGGCCACCGTGTCGACCCGCTCGCGGATCGCCACCATGTCGCGCTCGTCGGCCGCCGACCGGCTCAGGCGATCGAGTCGTTCGCTCAGGGCCAGACCACCCTGCTTGCACGGCGTGCACTGGCCGCACGACTCGACCGCGAGGAATCGGGACACACCGGCGACCACGGCGACCAGGTCGTCGGTGTCGTCATACACGACGAAACCGGCCGAGCCCAGGCCGCTACCGATGGCGGCCATCGCCTCGTAACTCAACGGGGTGTCGAGCTGGGCCGCCGGGATCAGCCCGTTGGACACGCCACCGAGCACGGCAACGATCTGTCGCTCAGGTCGGGCCCCACCGCTGATCTCGGTGATCACGTCGATGAGCGGCGTGCCCATCACAAACTCGCCGACCCCGCTGCGTTGCACGCTGCCACTGACCGTGCACACGATGGTGCCGGGCGATTCGTCGGTGCCCTCGGTACGAAACCAGTGGCCACCGCGGGCGATGATGCGGGGCACGTTGGCCAGGGTTTCGACGTTGTCGACCAGGGCCGGGGGCGCCACCTCGTCATCGGAGCCGGCCATCGAGACATGACTCGACTGGCCGCTGCCCGACGCCAGATCGCCGGCCGTCTCGACCACTTCGTCGACGCCGCGACGGTAGGGCGGAGCAATGCGAGGGAAGGGGTAGCGGCCGTCGATCGTCTCGAGCAGCGCCGTCTCCTCGCCGTAGAGGTATTCGTCAGGCCCCTCGAACACGATCAGTTCGATGCCCGGACCCCAGCCGGCCGCGGTCATCTCGGCACAGGCGTCGCGCACCCGCTCCGCCACCTGGGCAAACGACCGCTTGAGTCCGAACACGACCCGGTCGGCACCAACGGCGATGGCAGCGATGAGCGCGCCCTCGATCACCGAATACGGATCCA
>JAYUBX010000528.1:0-2062 GCA_043740665.1 Candidatus Neomicrothrix sp. | reverse complement strand
TCTCGGCCTCAGCAGCAGGGCCAACGTCGTCCCAGCCGCCAGAGTGATCCGCCTCCTTTCCCGCTGGGGGAAAGGCGAGCCACCCCGGGAAGACGTATGCATCGAGATCCTTCGCGGCCCACCGGGTCGTCCCTGACCGCTATCGCCGAACCGGTACTGCCGGCCGTATCGCGCCTCGGCCCACCGGCCCAGGGGCTCTACAACCCGTCGTTCGAGCACGACTCGTGCGGGGTCAGCTTCATCGTGCACATGAAGGGGCTGCGCAGCCATCAGATCGTGCAGCAGGGCATCGACGCGCTGTGCGCGCTCGAGCACCGGGGCGCATCCGGCAGCGAGGTCAACACCGGCGACGGCGCCGGCATCCTGATCCAGATTCCCGACCGGTTCCTGCGAGAGGTCGTGGGCTTCGCCCTGCCGCCCGAGGGCTCGTATGCCACCGGAATCGCCTTCCTGCCCAGCGACGGCGCCAAGGCTGACGACGTGGTCATGGCGGTCGAAAAGGTCGCCATCAGTGAAGGTCTGCGGGTGCTCGGATGGCGCGAGGTGCCCTTTGACGACACCATGATCGGGTCGACCGCCAAGGCCGTCGAACCGTCGTTCCGCCAGGTCTTCCTGGCCGGCGACGGGCTGGCCGACGAGTCGCTCGAGCGCCGGGTCTACATCGTGCGCAAGCGGCTCGAGCACGAGGTCGGCGTGCCCGGGGGAGATGGCAGCGTCTACTTCCCGAGCCTGTCGTGCCGCACCCTCGTCTACAAGGGGATGCTCACGACGCCGCAGTTGGCCGAGTTCTTTCCCGATCTGCGTGACGATCGGGTCGAGTCGGCGATGGCGCTCGTGCATTCGCGTTTCTCGACCAACACGTTCCCGTCGTGGCCGTTGGCCCATCCTTTCCGCTACGTGGCCCACAACGGCGAGATCAACACCGTGCAGGGCAACCGCAACTGGATGCGGGCGCGCGAAGCGCTGCTGGCCAGCGACCTGCTGCCGGGTGACCTGCAGCGCATCTTCCCGATCTGCACCCCCGGGGCCAGCGACTCGGCCACGTTCGACGAGGTGCTCGAACTGCTGCACATGGGCGGCTACTCGCTGCCTCACGCGGTGATGATGATGATCCCCGAGGCGTGGGAGAGCCATGACCTCATGGCGCCCGAGAAGCGGGCGTTCTACCGCTACCACGCGTCGCTCATGGAGCCCTGGGACGGCCCGGCCTCGATCGCCTTCACCGACGGCACCGTCATGGGGGCCGTGCTCGACCGGAACGGTCTGCGGCCGTCGCGCTACTGGGTCACCAGCGACGATCTGGTGATCATGGCGTCCGAAGTCGGCGTGCTCGACATCGATCCGGCCAAGGTGGTCGAGAAGGGTCGCCTGCAGCCGGGCCGCATGTTCCTGGTCGACACCGTCAAGGGCCGCATCGTCGGTGACCACGAGATCAAGGCCGACCTGGCCGCCGCCCAGCCCTACCAGCAGTGGCTCGACGACAACCTGGTCTCGCTCGACGGCCTGCCTCACCGCGACCACGAGTTGCGGCCCCACCGCACCGTGGTGCAGCAGCAGCAGGTATTCGGCTACACCACCGAAGAGCTCAAGATCCTGATCGAGCCCATGGCCCGCACCGGCTACGAGCCCATCGGCTCGATGGGCACCGACACGCCGATCGCCGCCCTGTCGTCCCGATCACGGCTGCTGTTCGACTATTTCACCCAGCTGTTCGCGCAGGTCACCAACCCACCGCTCGATGCCATCCGCGAGGTGCTCGTCACCTCGATCGGTGGCTCGATGGGCCCCGAGGGCAACCTGCTGCGACCCACGCCGGCGTCGTGCCGCCAGCTGCACGTGGCCCGCCCGATCATCAACAACGACGAGCTCGAGAAGATCGTCTCGATCGATCAGTACGACAATCTGGCCGACTTCCGCACCGTCACCATCCCGTGCCTCTTCCCGATCGCCGACGGTGGCGACGGGCTTCGGCTGGCGCTCGACGACGTGCGCCGCCGGGCCAGCGAGGCCATCGAGGGCGGGGCCACGATCCTGATCCTGTCCGACCGCCACTCGACCGATG
>JAYUBX010000527.1:0-3853 GCA_043740665.1 Candidatus Neomicrothrix sp. | reverse complement strand
ACACCGACTCGACCTACCCCGCTCATCCCGATGGCTCGATGCGTCTCTACGAGGCTCGGCCCGACGGCGACCTCGGTCCCGGTGGATCAAGCCGGGGCGCAGTCATCGTGATCCAGGAAGCGTTCGGGGTGAACGACCACATCGAGGACGTCACCCGACGGTTCGCCGATGCCGGCTATCACGCCGTGGCCCCCGACCTGTTCCACCGAGCCGGGGGCGGCACGGCACCCTATGACGACTTCGCCCAGGTGCTGCCGCTGTTCGCCGGCCTCGATGGCGACGATGCCCTGCTGCGAGACATCGATGCCGCTCGCACCTACCTGCACCAGTGCGGCTGGGCCGACGGCAGCATCGGCATCGTCGGCTTCTGTCTCGGCGGTCGGATCAGCCTGCTGGCTTCGCTGCGTCGACCGTTCGGTGCCGGGGTGGGCTTCTACGGCGGCGGCGTCGTCACCGGCCGCTTTCCGCAGTTCCCGCCCCTGATCGACGAGGTGCCGACACTGGCCGTGCCGTGGCTGGGATTGTTCGGCGACCTCGACCAGTCGATCCCCGTCGACGATGTCGAAGTCCTGCGTGAAGCACTGGAGACGACCTCGGTCGATACCGAGGTCGTGCGCTACGCCGACGCCGATCACGGCTTCCACTGCGACCAACGACCGTCGTACCACCAGGCCGCCGCCCACGACGCCTGGGCCCGAACCCTCGCCTGGTTCGCCGCCCACCTCACCTGATCAACGACTCAGGCCGTTACCCGTTCGGCGACGGCAGCGAACCGGCGCAGCTCGTCGACCGGGTCGTCGCCACCGGGGTGGAACACGATCTCGGTGGCACCCTGGGTGGCCAGTTCGTCGAGGCGGGGGGCGAGCTGGTCGGCCGGACCGGTGAGCGTGAGCGCGGTGATGGTCTCGCCGGTGACCACGTCGCGGTCCCAGTCGTTGATGCCGACCAAGTGTCGCTCGTGCACCCGCAGGTGCCGCTCAGGCTCGGGGAACGCCTCGATGCGAGCGCGCCACTCGTCGCCGCCGGGCAGCATCTCGGCCAGGCCCTGCTCCCACAGCGCGTGGTAGAGCACCGACGCCCCCGGGCCCGCGGCGGCGATGGCCCGATCGGATCCGGCGTCCTCGTCCTCGCCGAGCACGGTGCCGTAGACCAGCACCGCGGACCAGTCGAACCCGGCCTGGGGCGAGCTCACCGAGAAGACGCCATCACCGATGCGCTTGGCCACTTCGAGACCCTTCGGCCCCATGGCCGAGATCAGGATCGGCACGTGGATCGGCCGGGCGGCTGAGAACCCGTCGGGGTGGATCATCTCGATCAGCGAACCGTCCCATTCGACGCCGCGACCGGCCAGCAGCTCGCGGAGCGCGTGGACATAGGCCTCGACCTCGGCCCACCGCATGGCCGGCTGGCCCAGCACGAGGCGTCCGGTGAAGCCGGTGCCGATGCCGAGTGTCACCCGCCCCGGCGCCAGATCGGCGAGCCCCGCGGTGGCCGCCGCGGTGACCATCACGTGACGCAGGCTCGGCACCAACACGCCAGGGCCGAGGCCGATGGTCGACGTGCGGTCAGCGGCGCGGGACAGCGCCACCCACACATCGGGATAGAGCGCCGGCGAGTCGTACATCCAGGCTCGGCGATAGCCGAGTTGCTCGGCCGCGGCGACCAGATCGGGAGCGTCAGCGGTTGGGGCGAACCCGCAGGAGATGTCCATCGCCGAAGCCTGCCACGTCAGGCGGACGAGCCGCGCCGCGGAACCGTGACCGATCGGCCGGCCAGGATCACGATCGCGCTGGTCACGATCCAGACATCGCCAATGGTGAGACCGGCCCGTTGGAAGAACCCGTGGGCGGGACCTACGACCGTCGCCACCAGACAGCCACCGGCGGCCAGGGCCATCAGCAACGACGTCGTGGCCCACCGCGAGCGACCGGCACGGCGAAGCGGAGCAACCGCCAGCGCGGGTGTGGCCGCAATGGCGGCGTAACCGATGCCGGCGAACAGACCGTGCAGGCCATCGTGGGCCCAACCCAACGGCACCGCGGCGACGCCCAGGGTCGAGACACCGCACACCACGGCGGCGACCCAGGCCAGACCCGGCAGCGCCCGGCGCAGGGCGAGGGCATACACCGGCACCGCCACCCCGTAGATGATGAACCCGGTCGACATCGCCGGGCGGGTGCCGGCACCGATTCGGGCCAGGTCGCTGATGGCGTTGCTCACCGCTGAATAGCCCGTGGTGGCCAGCCCCGATCCGATCCACGCGCTGACGAAAGCGACCGGCCCGACCATGCCGCCGAGAGCAAGCCATCGCCATCGTTCGGTGCGGCCGATCGTCACGCGGCGGGGGTCAGAGTCCGTCGAGCACGGCGGCGGCGAAGACCGCCGGCGCCTCGACCATCGGGTAGTGACCGACGCCGTCGAGCCGCACGCGCCTCGCATCGGGCCGACGCTCGAGCAACAGGTCGGTCATCGGCCAGACGGCGATCGGGTCGAGGTCGCCCCACACGATGGTGAGCGGTGACGGATGCCGTTCGATGGCCCCGGTGAACCGGTCTTCCTGGCGGCGCCGATCCTCGATGTAACGAATGGTCCGCGACAGCAGCCGGGCGCCGCCGTCGCGCACGATGAGCTCGGCCGCGGCCCGCACGTGATCGGGATCCGGGTGCGACATCGACGAGCCGGAAGGGGCCATGGTTTCGAACAGGGCCCGAGTCAGGCCTTCGGCATCCGAACCGGTGTCGGCTTCCATCAGCTCGTCGGGCATGGCCAACAGGAACTGCTGGCCCGCCGTCAGTTGGGCCAGCGCGATGTAGATGCTGCCGTTGGTCAGCACCCGACGGCGCACGGTGAAGCCGAGTGAACCGTCGAGCCCCCGGGCCAACAGTTCACCGCCCACCGAATCACCCATGTCGTGGGTGAGCAGATCAACCTCGGTCAACCCGAGCGCGGCGGCGATCGACTCGACCCGGTCGGCCTGGTCGAACAACGAGTAGCGACGATCGATCTTGGTCGAGAGTCCGTAGCCCGGCATATCGATCAGCACCACTCGCCGACCCACCTGCAGCGTGGGCAGTACCTCGCTGAAGTCGATCGCCGAAGTCGGAAAGCCGTGCAGCACCAGCAATGGCGGCCCGGCGATCGGGCCGCTGGCCGGCGCGTCGATCACGAAGATCCGGTCGTCACCGACCGGCACGATCTGGCCCAACGCAGTCCACTGATCGATCCGATCCGACGGTGAGATCGCGGCGGGCGCCATGTCAGTCGGCCGAGCCCGCCGGACCGGCCGAGGTACCGCCCGACGATTCCTCGGCTCGGATGAAGCGGATCAGCCCGTCGACGTCGCCTTCGTCGCGGCCGCCGACGGTCTGCGTGTAGTACGTGCGCACCCACGCATCGATCTCGGAGTCGGTGAACCCGTCGGCTCGCAGCCGGCCGCGAGCCTCGTTGGCCAGCAAACGGTCGCCCTCGATCTCCTCGATGTCGAGCTCGGGTTCGACGAGACCCTCGGACTCGGGCGTCTCGGGGGTGATGCCATCAGAATCGCTCATGGCGCCAAGCTAGCGCCGAGTCCAGCGATGTTCGCGTGGACGGGCCGGCGATTCGTGCTACTCGTCGAGCACCTGGCGAGCCCGATGGTCATCGAGCCCGTCGGCTCAGAGACCGCCAAAGTGGCTGGCGGTGCCCGCTCGCTGTCCAGCAAATCCGTCGATTACGAGCGCCTGGTCAATCGAGAGTGACGCTGGCCTCATCGGTTCGGGCCATCGCGAGCAGTTCCATCGTGCTGTGGGGCGCCTTGTGCTCGCTCACCTCTGGCTCGGGATGCTCAATCTCTATGCCCCAGGGCTGCCGCTCG
>JAYUBX010000526.1:0-3658 GCA_043740665.1 Candidatus Neomicrothrix sp. | reverse complement strand
CCCCGAAGCTGCGCCTCGAGCCCGTCGGGTGTCGGTACCAGACCCGCCGAGGTCAACGCTTCTTGCCCTGCTTGCGGGGGCGAGGCGGAATCACACCCGTCACCGGTTTGGTGGTCGTGGTCGTGGTTGTGGCCGGGCCACCTGCCGCCGAGTCACTGGCGCTCGACGCCGTCACCGCGTCGCCGGTCGAGGTCGAGGTCGAGGTCCGGGTCGACGCGCTCGTCCCTTGGGTCGCGGCCAGTCGGGCGGTGAGCGAACGGTTCTTGGGCTCGCGTTCCTTGAGCCACACCACGATCGGGGCGGCGACGAAGATCGACGAGTAGGCCCCTGACAGCATGCCGACCAAGAGGGCGACCGAGAACTCTTCGAGGGTGACGGCGCCCAGGATCAGCGCACCGACCACCAGCATCGAGACCACCGGGATGATGGCCACGATGGACGTGTTGACCGATCGCAGCAACACCTGGTTCATCGACAGCGAGCTCAGGTCGGTGTAGGTCATGCGTGACGCCAGGCCGGGCCGGGCCTGGTTCTCCTTCACCTTGTCGAACACGACGATGGTGTCGTAGATCGAATAGCCGAGGATCGTCAGGAAGGCGATGACCGTCGGCGGGGTGACTTCGAGTTGGAAGACCGAGTAGACCCCCACGCTGATGATGACGTCGTGGATCATGGCCAGCACCGCGGCCACCGCCATCTTCCACTCGAGTCGAATCGACAGGTAGAGCAGGATCGCCAACAAGAAGATGACCAGCGCCCGTTCGGCCGACTTGGTGATCTCCTTGCCCCACGACGGGCCGACATCGCTGACGCTGACGTCGTTGATCTGGGCGCCGGCCAGGTCGGCCAGGGTCTGGGAGACCTGCGTGCGGTGATCAGGGTCGGCGGCGGGTCCCTGCACCCGGATGATGTTCGTGCCGACCTGCTGGATCTTGGCCCCGCCCTCGCCGACGCCCTCGAGCGTCGACCGCGCCTGGCTGACCGACACGCCGGGCGCCTTGATCTCCCACGACACGCCACCCTCGAAGTCGATGCCCAGGTTGAGCCCCCGGGTGAACAACGACACGATGCTGATCAGGATCAGCGCCGACGACAGGATCAGGCCTCGACGCCACCACCTCACGAAGTTGATGTTGTTCTCGGAGCGATAGAGCCGACGCAGGGCGCTCATGACACACCTCCGGCAACGCTCACTCGGGACGGCGATCCGCCGGGCGACTCGACCGGTCCGGTCGGCAGGCCGAACTGGCCCGGATGCTCGGCGCACCGTTTCGACACGATCGCCCAGCGCACCACCGGCCGCATGTAGCAGTACGAGGTGATGAGGTCGAGAATGGTGGCGATGCCGAGATAGAGGGCGAAGCCTCGCACCGCACCGACGGTCAGGAAGTACAGCAGGAAGGCACCGATGATCGACGCCCCGTCGGCGGCCAAGATGGTGCTCCACGCCGACGCAAACGACTTGTCGACGGCGGCTCGCACGGTGCGGCCGGCGCGTATGTCTTCCTTGAGATGCTCGTAGTAGACGACGTTCGAGTCGAGCGACACACCGATCGACACGATGATGCCGGTGATGCCGGCCAGGGTGAGCGCCAACCCCACGCTCGAACCGAGGTAGCAGAGCAGACCCCACAGGATGCAGCCCTCGATGGCCAGCTTGAACATGGCCAGCACACCGAGGATCCGGTAGAACGCCATCATGTAGAGGCCCACCAGGATGAAGCCGACGATGCCGGCGACGATGCCGGCGTGCAGGGCGTCACGGCCCAGCGTGGCCGACACGATCTGACTCTGCTGGGCGATCAGGGCCACCGGCAGGGCGCCGTAGCGCAGGGCCGTGGCGATGTCCTTGGCCTCACGTTCGGTGTAGGCACCCGAGATGGTGATCTGATCGCGCTGGAAGCTGGCCACCTGGATGGTGGGGGCGGTGAGCACATTGTTGTCGAGTACCACCGCGATCTGGCCGGTGGGACAGGTGGCTGACCGCGGATTGCAGGTCGCGGCGGCGGCATTGAACTTGTCGATGCCGTCGGCCCCCGACTTGAACACCGGTCGAATCTCCCACAGGCCCTTGCTGTTGATGCCGGCCGAGGCCGACTCGAGGGCGGTGCCGCTCACGGCGACCGGGCCGAGTTGGTACAGGCGCACCGTCTGCTTGGTCTTCGGGTCGATCTCGGGCAGCACGACGGTGGCTTCGGGCTTGATCTGATCGGTCGGCGTGACTTTCGGGATGGCCGACTGGGTGGCCGACTGGGTGGCCGCGGCGGCCGCGGCGGCCGCGGGGTCGACAGTCGTGGTCGACGAGCCGCTGTCGGACACGGTCGACGGGGTCTGCGAGCCGAGGGCGCTCTCACCCGGGACGAGCCCGCCGGAGGCACCGAGACCCTGCTGGCTGGTGTCGGTCGAGCCACTCAGCCCACCCACGCTGGTGTCGTTCGGGGTGGTGTCGTTGGTGGTCGTGTCGGTCGTCGACGCCGCCGCCGGGTAGACCGCCAGCACCGGCCTGAATTGCAGTTCGGCGGTCTGGCCGACCAGGGCGAGCGCCCGCTCCTGATCCTTCACGCCGGGGATCTGCACCAGCACGTTGCTGCCCTGACGAGAAATGTCGGGCTCGGCCACACCCAGTGAATCGATCCGACTGCGGATGATCTTGATCGCCTGGTTGAGCGTGTCGTCCGATACCGCCGGATCGCTCGCCTTGTGGCACACCGTGGGATCGGATGGCGACGCCGGACAGAGCACCACCGACACCCCACCCTGCAGGTCGAGGCCCAGGAAGGGCCGGTTGCCGGAGATCACCGTGTAGCTCAGGGCAAAGACGGCGAGGACCACGATGAAGCCGAGGAAGCCGAGGCCCCGTCGATTGCGTTTACGGGAAGCCATGGATCAGTCCTCAGACCGGTCGGAGGAGCCGACGGCGTTGTCGGCCCCGGAATCAGAGATGGAATCAGAACGAGAATCGAAAGTGAGATCAACGAGTGCATGGGGCTCGACCTGGCTGGCCACCGCCCGCTTGGTGAGCTTCATGACCAGGCCCGGCGCCACCTCGAGCCGGACGTGATCGTCACCGACTTCGGTGATGGTGGCGAAGATGCCCCCACCAGTCATGACCTCGTCGCCCACCGCGAGCGACGCCAGAACGGCGTTGTGGCGGCGTGCTTCGCGTTGGCGCGGCACAGCCAGAAGCGCCCACATGGCCGCGAGCACGATGAAGATGATGATGGCGCCCATGGGTTTCCACGACTGGCGGACAGAAGCGGGAGCAGAGTAGTCGCAGTTCAGGCTCGGGCCAGACCGCCCATGGCCTCTGGGACCCCGAGCCATCCCGCCCCGGCGCGGTCAGCCCCAAGCGGCTCTGATCTCGGCTGTGAGAGCAGCCAACTCACCGGCCCGAATCGCGGCCCGCGCCCGCTGCATCAGCCGCAGGCTCCAGTGGACGTTGTGAATGGTGAGCAACCGGGCCGCCGACGACTCGCCGACCCGCAACAGGTGGCGCAGATAGGCCCGGCTGAAGCGGGCGCAGGCTGCACAGGCGCACGACGGGTCGAGGGGCAGATCACTGCGGGCGTGCTCGGCGTTGCGCAGGTTCAGCCGGCCGGCGTCGGTGAGCACAGTGCCGTGCCGGGCGGCGCGGGTCGGCATCACACAGTCGAACATG
>JAYUBX010000525.1:0-6301 GCA_043740665.1 Candidatus Neomicrothrix sp. | reverse complement strand
AGCAGCGGGAACGGTGCCGAGATGGTGCTGACCAGGTCGACCTCGCCCTTTTCGCACATGTCGTCGATGACCTCGGTGCAGATCCGGTCGACCGAATCGAGGATCGACTGGAGCCGCCGAGGCGTGAACGATCGACCCACGATGCCGCGCTGGCGAGCATGGCGCGGGTCGTCCATGGTGATGAACGACCCGAAGAACTCGAGCGCCTCGGCCGGCATGTCACTGATCGAGATCGACCCCTTGCCCGAGCAGAAGGTTTGGGGACGTTTGCTCACCTCGACTATGTCGGCGTAGCGGGTCACTGCGTGGAAGTGATCGTCCGCCCCGGTCATGAGGTCGTTGAACTCGACCCGGGTGAAGGGCTCGGCCTCGCGATAGACGGCAAAGTCGGCCATGCGGTCGGCCAAGGGGCGACGCCAGAACCGCGGCTCGCCGATGTCGATCGGGTCACCGGCAGACGGGTCGGGCAACAGGTTGGTCATCGTTGAGCTCCTCGTTGACGCTGACACCGTAAGTTAGCCGACTGGCATTCGGGCCGGACCGCGCCACGGTTCTGCAAGGCTCGGTCGATGCGATACGAGCGGATGCCCATCGAGATCGAGTCACCCGAGGAGATGGGCTACGACGCCATCACCTGCAACCTTACCGAGAGCAGCTTCAGCGACGCCCGGCTCGACGACCTCGGCCTCGACCTGACCGGTCTGGTGCTGGCTTACGGCGATCACCTCGGCCATCCCGGTCTACGCGACATCCTGGCCAACGATGCGGGGGCCGGGGCGGTGACGCCGGGCGACGTGTTGGTGACCACCGGGGCGGCCGGCGCCCTGTTCGCCCTCTCGACCTCGTTGCTCGAAGCCGGCAGCCACGTCGTGGTTGCTGCGCCGAACTACGCCACCAACATCGTCACGCCGCGAGCCATCGGAGCCGACATCGAGTTGTTCGAACTGCACTTCGACGACGGCTACCGGCTCGACCTTGACCGGCTGGCGGCCATGATCCGGCCCGACACCGCGTTCGTCAGCCTCACGTGCCCCCACAATCCGACCGGCACCATGCTGACGATCGACGAGATCGACGCGGTGATCGAACTCGTCGAGTCTCGGGGCACCCGGCTGGTGCTGGACGAGACCTATCGTGACATGGGGACACCCGACGTGCTGCCGATCGGTGCCGGGCGCTCGGCGGCGGTCATCAGCGTGTCGTCCATGTCGAAGACCTACGGCATCCCCGGCATCCGGATCGGTTGGGTGATGACCACCGATTCCGCAATGCGGGAAACCCTGCTGGCGGCCAAGGAGCAGATGGTGATCTGCAACTCGCTCATCGACGAAGAAGTCGCCTTTCAGGTCATGGCCCAGCGCGACAAACTGTTGCCCGACATCCGGGCCCGCATCGACGCCCATCGCGAGATCGTCACCCGCTGGATCAGTGGCGAGTCGGCCCTTGAATGGGTGGCACCCACCGGTGGGGTCGTGTGCTTCCCCCGGATCGCCGCCGGCTCAGGCGTCGACATCGAGCGCTTCTACGAGCTGCTGACCACCAACCACGGCACCTTCGTGGGCCCCGGCCATTGGTTCGAGCAACCCCGATCCCACTTCCGCCTGGGCTTCGGTTGGCCCGCGACAGCCGAGCTCGAGCAGGGCCTGGCCGCCATCAGCGCCGGCCTCGCCGCCGCCCAGTCGTGACCTGACCCCCGATCTCGGCACGGTCGCCGCATCGCCAAGGATGCGTAGATCCAGGTCGGTATCCGACCTGGATCCACGCCGGAGTGACGATCCGGGTGGGCGGGATCTCAGCTGACCGCGCTGCGGGCGGGGCCACCGTGCACCAGGCGGTTGGCCCAGATGGGTACGAACGACCGCGCCCGATCGGCGCGACGGCTCGCCAATCGACCGGCCAGCACAACCTGGTCGAGCCGGGCCGACGCGTCGGCGGTGACGGCCTGAACGACCTGCTCGGAGCCGACCCCGTGCTCGGTGGCGATATCGGCAATGGACCGACCGGCGGTCAACTGCGTCCGAAGGTCCGCTGCGGACATGGTGAGGGCTCGAGCCGCGGCGTCGATGCCGCCGGGCGTGAGCCGTTGGAAGGCCGGACCGGATCCGCCGGCTCTGCCGCGGCGACCGCCGCGGCCGGGGGCGCCGCTGCTGCGGGCTCGGGTCATGTTGATGAACATCAGCGTGCGCAACACGACCGAGGCGACGATCAGCCCACCGATGAGCACACTGCCGCGGACCAAGAGCACCGTGCCGAGCACCAGCCCGATGGCCAGGATGGCGCCGCGCAGCACCCGCATCGACGTCGCGCCATTCGTGGTGGATCCGTATGGCTGCATGGTGAACTCCTCGCGAGATGGCCGCTTGATGGTGTTCACCATGGTCCCCGATTGTGATGAACCCATGAGCTCGGCGTGAGCGGATCGTTCGGTCCGCCCTTCGACCCGAACCCCACTGATAGCATCCGATTTCGATCGGGGCAGGGCGTCCCGGATCCGAGAGGAAGAATCACCGTGACGCGGGGGCGACGCATTGCTAGTGCCACCTTGGTCGGAGGACTCGTCGTCGTGGCGGCATGTTCGACCACCACCAAGATCGACCAAGCCAAGCTGCAGTCGGGCATTGTCGACAAGGGCAAGGAAGGCGGGTTGACCATTACGTCGGTCGACTGCCCCAAGGACCAGGAAGCCAAGAAGGACGCCACGTTCACCTGTACCGCCGCCATCGAGTCGGGGCAGACCGTCACGGTCAAGGTCACCAGTGACGATGACAAGGGCAACGTCACCGTGGCCCTGCTCGAGACCGTGCTCGACGGCAGCAAGTTCGGGCCCGGCGAGGCCAAGATCCTCAGCGCCGACTACAGCACGACCATCACCGTCGACTGTCCCGCCGTCATCGTCACCAAGAACGGCGCGACCTTCACGTGCAAGGCCACCGATCCGACGGGGGATACCCGCACGGTGACCTTCACCAGCAAGAACACCGATACCAACGACTACAGCTATTCGGTCGAGGGCCTCCCTGCGGCCAACAGCAGTGACTCGTCGACCACGGCGGCGCCCTGAGACCCGTACGTAGGTGGTCGGACTGAGCGTACGGCGCCGCCCGCTCCGGCCGCCGCATTCCCTCATCGGGTCGGGCGTCGAGGGATCGCGTGGTGTCGTGGCGCTACGGTCTGCTCATCGACCACTCAGGCTCGGCGCCCACGCCGATCGACGTGCTGGGCGTTCCCTTCCTGCCACCCGCCGCCGCTACTGGTGCGACCAACCGCCTGCGCGCCGGGCTCCGAAGGCTGCGATCGGCCACGGGCCCGCCGCCGATCCAGATCCCTCGAGAGTCTCTTCGGGCAGCTCGACCATCGGGTGCGGTCAGCGCGCTTTCGACCAAGGCGAACCCGGTCGACACCTTCGCCGCGACCAACGGCCAACCGTTCTTCGAGTGGATGGCGGCCCATCCCGAGCGGGGGGCGACCTTCGACCGGGCCATGGCCGCCGGTGGCCGAATGCACGCACTCGCGCTGGCTGCGGCCGTCGACTGGTCGACTTCCACCCGCGTGTGCGATGTCGGGGGCGGCACCGGCGACCTGATGGCCGCGCTGCTCGACCTCGAGCCCGACCCTGGTCGGTACCGTGCTCGACCGGCCCGCCGTCATTGCCCGCGCCGTCGAGCATCCCCGCCTCGACGCCCAGCCCGGTGACGCGTTCGTGGTGGTCCCGGCCGGCTTCGACACCTACCTGCTGGTCAACGTGCTGCACGATTGGAGCGACGACGACGCCGTGGCGATTCTGCGGCGGGTCGCCGAAGTGGCTGTTGCCTCTGGTAGTCGAGTGATCGTGATCGAGGGAGACCGAACCGTCGTACCCCGGGACGACCTGGCGATCTGCACCGACGTGCTGATGGCGGCGATGACCAACGGCGGACGCGAGCGCAGCCCGGCGGCCTTCGCCGACCTCGGTCGCGCCGCCGCGCTGCGACTGGTGCAGTCCATCCCGCTGGCGTCTGGCGACCTCACCCCCGAGTTCCGCCCGTGTTAGGTCGCCCTCCGAGATCGTTGCGGTCGCCCCGATGACGGCAAGCGGCCGTCAGGCGCTTGACCGGCTGAAGGGGTTCGCGCTCTCGCTGCCGGGAGCATTCGAGGACAACCCGTGGGGTGTCGAGCCGGTCATCAAGGTCGGTAAGAAGATCTTCGTGTTCATGGGCCCGCCCGAGAAGCCGACGATCGCCGTCAAGTTGCCCGAGTCGGCCGATCAGGCGCTCGACACGCCTGGCGCGGTACCGACCGGCTACGGACTCGGCCGCAGCGGATGGGTCACCACGCCGGTCGGTCCCGGCGGAGCCCGCGTGGTGTCGTCGGGGACTGGATCGAGGAGAGCTACCGCACGATCGCGCCCAAGAGGCTCATCGTCGAGCTCGACGCGCCGCGCTGATGTCAGTGATCGCCGCGGCTCGTCCGGCGGTGTTCGTCATGGTCTCGGTGGGTTCGTCGCAACAGAACCTTCGAGAAGGTGAAGTTGCCGGTGGTCGTGGCCAGCGCGCCGGCCACGACCAGCACCCCGAGGGCGATGAGGGCCGGTACTGCGGCGGCGCCGATCGAGCTCGACCCGAACAGCAGCCCCGCGGCGATGGCGATGACCCCGACGACGGCGGCGACCGAGGGGATGGCGGTGACCAGGTGCTCGTGGCGCTCGGCGTCCTCGGCGTCCGCAGGTCGGCGCCCCCGATGGGCAACCGCTCCAGCCGCCAGCGCGGCGGCGAACTCGGCGGCGTCCGGCGGCGGTCGATAGGGCCGGCCGAGGGCGGTCGTGACTCGGTCGAGGCCATCGGGAGCGGTCGCCAGTGCGGGAGTCGCGGCCGCTCGGGCATCGCGGAGGCTCACGATGGCCAGCACCTTCATGCCCTCGGCTCGGCGGTTCATGGTCGGCACGTTGCCGAGTCCGAAGATGCCGATCGGGTTGTACCGCATCGTCGCCTTGGCCTGGTGGCGCAGGGCGACCAGCTCGCGGGTCTCGCTGATCCACGACAGTCGGAAGGCGGCGCCGGGATCGAGTGCACTGGTCCAGGTGCCGCCGAGCTCGAGGTCGCCGGAAGCGTCGCCGGGGCGGTGTCGGTAGAACGCGGCGACCGGGCTCCAGGTGTCGTCTACGTCGCACGGGATGATGTTGTGTGAGGTGTGCTGAGCGATCCGATAGACGAGGCCCAGCGCGGCGAACAGCCCGACGAAGAGCGGGATCGGGGTATTCATCGGTCGATCACCGGCGACGGCATCGTGAGCTCGAGGGCCAGCCGGTCACGGGGTCGAGCACTGCAGCAGGCCGTAGTCGACCGCGGGCCCGTACGCCGACGACGGTGTCGCCGTCTTGCCGAGCTCTTTCACCGCGGCGACCGGATCGTGGTTCATGGTCTCGACCTGGCTCTGAAGATGGTCGATGATCGCCCTGACCGTCGCCGCATCGGTAGCCGGGGGCGTAAGGGCGCGAAGCAACTGGAGCTGGGTGACCGATGCCGGGTTCACCACCCCGCTCAGGAACTGGTCGAGGTAGTGGAGGATGGCTTGGCGGTCTCGCGACGTCGGCGTCGGTACCGCATCGCCCCTCGTTCGGAGATCGAGGTTGTAGGCGAAGCAGGCCGCGTTGCCTCGGGCGACGAACTCTGCCTTCGAGAGCGGCTGGCCGGCTGGCACCGCCGTGAGATCGATCCCGCACTGCTGAGTGGCGTACCCCTGGATGGTCCGTCGCGCGTCGGGGCCGGTGGGCAGTCGCGGGCCCGCTGAGTCGAGGGCCGGGCTGATAGGAACAAACACCTGGCTCCCGTCGGTCGTCTGGAGAGATTCGATTGACGCGTCGTCGAGCCAGGAGATGCCGTCGATCGCCAGGCCGAGGTCGGCATTGACCTCGTCGTCGACAGCCGCCCGGACTGACTTCCAGAAGGTGCTGCTCGCCCGGAGCGAGATGATCTGCTGGTCGCGATAGGACAGGGCAGACTCCAAGAAGTCGGTCTCGGGACCTTTGGGGACTCCGGCGGCCCGCCAGGCCGGTTCGATCAGGTGGCCGACGCCCGCGGTGAGCAGGTCGCACGGCAGTGGCACGGCGGTCGACGGGTCAGCAGACGGCGCCACCTTCGCGGGATCCGTCGCCGTCGGCGACGCAGTCGACCCGCACGACGCGACGGTCGCGGCCACCAGGACGATCGCCAGGATGGTCGTCACCGCCGAGGCTGCCGTCCGCCGACGTCGCATTGCCCATCTCCCTGACCCGGACCTTCGGTAGGCCGGCGACGGCATCACCGTAGGCGCCGGCGCCGGGGGG
>JAYUBX010000524.1:0-8971 GCA_043740665.1 Candidatus Neomicrothrix sp. | reverse complement strand
AGGTACGGGGGCCCTCGGCCCAGGCGCCGCGCAAGCTCAGGTCGCCGCGACCGCGGATGTCGATCGCCAGTAGCGAACCGGTCATGGCGTCGAAACCGGTGGCCAACACCAAGGTGTCGACCTGGTGGACGATGTCGCCGACGCGCACACCCGTCGGCGTGATCTCGCTGATGGGTTGGTGGCCGACGTCGACGATGGTGACGTTGGGCCGGTTGTAGGTCTCGTAGTAGTCGGTGCCGAGGCACAGGCGCTTGCAGCCGATCAGGGTGTCGGGCGACAACCGATCGGCCACCTCGGGGTCGGTCACGATCTGGTGGATCTTGTCGCGGACGAAATCGGCGGCGAAAGCGTTGGCTGCCGGGTCGATCATCAGGTCGTTGAACGACCCCATGAAGGCCAGGCCGCCTTGGCTCCAGCGCGCCTCGAACTGCGCGGCCCGTTCGCCGTGGTCGACGGTGAGCACCGAGACGTCGTTCGACGGGTTGCCCGAGCCGAAGGCCACGACCATCTCGCGGTTGGCGGCGCGGAACGCCGGGTAGTCGGCCTTCACCTGCTGTTGGATCTCGGGATCGAGGGCGCCGTTGCGAGACGGCACGACCCATGCCGCGGTGCGCTGGAAGACGGTCAGGTGGTCGGCCTGGGCGGCGATGATCGGAATGGCCTGGACCCCAGACGATCCGGTACCGATGACGCCCACGCGCCGACCGGTGAAGTCGACGCCGGCCTGGGGCCAACGGCCGGTGTGGAAGGTGTCGCCGCCGAACTGGTCGAGGCCGGCGAAGTCGGGGGTGTTGGCCGACGAGAGGCAACCGGTGGCCATGATCAGGAACTGGGCCGAGAGCTCGTCGCCGGCCTCGGTGGCCACGGCCCACCGATCGGTGGACTCGTCAAAGGCGGCCCGGCTCACCCGGGTGTCGAACTGGATGTTGCGGCGCAGATCGAACCGGTCGGCGACGTGCTCGGCGTAGCGCAGGATCTCGGGCTGCGAGGCGTAGCGCTCGGTCCAGGTCCAGCTCTGCTGCAGGTCGTCGGAGAAGTCGTACGAGTACTCCATGCTCTCGACGTCGCAGCGGGCCCCCGGGTAGCGGTTCCAGTACCAGGTGCCGCCGACCCCGTCGCCGGCTTCGAGCACCCGGGCCCGCAGGCCCAAACCCCGCAGGCGGTGCAGCATGTACATGCCGGCGAAACCGGCCCCCACGATCACCGCGTCGAGCCGACTGGCCGACGTGTCGTCTTCGTCCATGGTCACTGCCACCCCCGTGTCCGTGCGTCTCTCGATCGGACGCTACCCGGCTCTGATCCGACCCGTAGGGTGGGCGCGATGCACGGCTTCGGAGTGGCAGGCGAGCGCACGTGGGTCGAGCCCGAGCTGACCGGTGTGGGACGAGTGCCGATGCACAGCCCTCTGGTGCCGTTCCCCGATGCGGTCGCGGCTCGGGCCGGCGAGATCTCGCTCGACATCGACCGCCGCGACACCTCGCCGTGGTTCGTCGGCCTCGACGGTACCTGGCGGTTCCGCTACCTCGAGCGCCCTGAAGACGTGCCCGCCGACTTCGCCGACCGTGACCTCGACGATGGCGGCGAAAGCGACTGGTCGCCCATCGCCGTGCCCGGCAACTGGACCATGCAGGGCTGGGGCCATCCTCAGTACACCAACGTGATCATGCCGTTTCCGGGCCGCCCGCCGAAGGTGCCCGACGCCAACCCGACCGGGCTCTATCGCACCACCTTCGCCCTGCCCCCGGCATGGAAGGGCCGCCGGGTCGTGCTGCACGTCGGTGCGGCCGAGAGCGTGCTGTACGCCTACGTGAACGGCACGCCGGTCGGGATGGGCAAGGACAGCCGGCTGCCGTCCGAGTTCGACATCACCCCCTATCTGCGTCGGGGGCGCAACACGGTGGCGTGCATGGTGGTGAAGTGGAGCGACGCCAGCCACATCGAAGACCAGGATCAGTGGTGGATGGGCGGCATCCACCGCAGCGTCTACGTCTACGCCACCGAGCCCACCCATCTGGCCGACGTGCAGGTCACCGCCGGACTCTCGACCGGCGATCAGCCCGACGGTCAGGTGCACGGCACGCTCGACGCGCGCACGACCGTCGGCTTCACCGCCAAGGTCGAGGCGGGTTGGCGGGTCGAACATCGGCTCGAGACCCTGGCCGGTCGAGCGGTGGTGTCGGGCCGGGCGGCGGACGCCATGGCCGCCGACGTACCCGCCGACCTGCGGCCCTATCTCTTCTCGGGTCACACCGTCGCCGCTCACGCGGAGGTGGCGGGGGTGCGGCCGTGGTCGGCCGAGGATCCCTATCTCTATCGGCTGATCGTGTCGCTGATCGCCCCCGACGGTTCGGTGCGCGAGGTCGTCACTCAGCGAGTGGGGTTCCGCTCGGTCGAGGTGCGCGACCGCGAGCTGTTGATCAATGGACAACCCGTGCAGATCAACGGGGTGAATCGTCACGACCACCATCCCGACCGGGGCAAGGCCGTCACCCTGGCCGACATGCGGGCCGACCTGACGACCATGAAGCAGCACAACATCAACGCCGTGCGCTGCTCGCACTACCCGAACGACCACCGGTTCTATGACCTGTGCGACGAGCTCGGTCTGTATGTCGTCGACGAGGCCGACATCGAAAGTCACGCCTGGAACATGAGCCTGTGTCACGACCCTCGCTACCTAGCCGCCTTCGTCGACCGCGGCGCCCGGATGGTGCAGCGCGACAAGAACCACGCGTCGATCATCCTGTGGTCACTGGGCAACGAGAGCGGCTACGGCGCCGCCCATGACGCCATGGCCGGATGGATCCGTCGCGTCGACCCGAGCCGTCCACTGCACTACGAGGGCGCCATCATGTGGGACCTCGACGCCGCCGCGCCGTGCACCGACATCGTGTGCCCGATGTACGCGTCGATCAACGAGATCGTGGCCTGGGCCGAGCGGGGCCTCGACCGGCGCCGGCCGCTCATCCTCTGCGAGTTCTCGCACGCCATGGGCAACAGCAACGGCAGCCTGGCCGACTACGTGCACGCCTTCGAGACCCACCACGGACTGCAGGGCGGCTTCATCTGGGAATGGAAGGATCACGGGCTGGCCCACCACAAGCCGGACGGCACCGAGTACCACGCCTACGGCGGCCAGTTCGGCGAGACGCCCCACGACGGCAACTTCGTGGCCGACGGCCTGGTCGGCCCCGACGGCGACCCCCACCCGGCGATGGGCGAGGTCAAGTACGTGTTCCGCCCGGTGGCGGCCAGCGCGACCGACGCTGAGCTTCGGAGTGGCCATGTACGTGTGCACAACCGGCAGTGGTTCGCCGACCTGAAGGGCCTGCGGGCGACATGGGAGCTGACCGTCGACGGCCGGCGCGTGCAACGGGGCCGGCTCGACCTGCCGGTGATGGGTCCGAGGGCCGACGCGCTCGTCGATGTGGCGCTGACGATCCCGGTGGTCGAGCCCGGCCAGGAGTGCCATCTCACCGTTCGGTTCACTCGGGCCGGTGCCACCAACTGGGCCGAACGCGGTCACGAGGTCGCGTGGGATCAGCTGGTCGTGCCGGCACCGACCTCGCGTCGGGCGGTCAGCCCGTTGGCGTTCGTGGCTCCGCCCCGTCGAGAGACGCTCGACGGCGATCGCCAACTGGTGACCGTCGGCCCGTTGGCCGTGATCGTCGATGTCACCCTTGGTGAGGTGGCGTCGGTGCGGTGGCACGACCACGAACTGGTGGCCTCGCCGGTGCGGGCCGAGCTGTGGCGGGCACCGATCGACAACGACGGCTTCAAGTTGATGGACTGGATCGAGGCTCGGGTGCTCGACCGCTGGCGGAAGTGGGGCCTCGATGCGCTCGAACGCACCGCGCTCGGCGCCAAGGTCAGTCGCCGGGTCGATGGGTCGGTGCGGGTGGTGTCGGTGCACGAACTGCGGGGTGCCGATCCCTCGCTGGTGATCACCCATCGCCAGGTGCTGACCATCACCGGCGCGGCCGAGCTGCGGTTCGACGAGACGGTCACCGTGCCGCCTGAGCTCGACGACCTGCCTCGGGTCGGCATCAGCTTCAACCTGGTGCCCGGGTTCGAGCAGCTCCAGTGGCTCGGTCTCGGACCCGACGAGAACTACGCCGATCGTCAGGACGGGGCGACGGTCGGCCGGTGGAGCGACACCGTGGCCGGCCAGTACGTGCCCTACCTGGTGCCCCAGGAGCACGGGTCGCACGGCGACACCCGCTGGTTCGCGCTCGAGCAGTCTCGGTCAGCGGATGGCGGCGTCACTTCAGGCCTGTTGGTGCAGGGCCGGGCCATGCCCAACGCTCGGTTCTCGGCCAGCCACTTCACGACCGACGATCTGTTCCAGGCCGCCGATGTCACCGAGCTGATGCCCCGGGCCGAGACGATCGTGCACCTCGATGCCGCCCAACGAGGGCTGGGCACCGGCAGCTGCGGACCCGACACCCTGCGTCGCTACCGCGTGGCCGGCGGCCGCCATCGCTGGTCGTGGCGAATGATGCCGTACCTGGTGGGTCGCTCCGACCCGGGGCGGCTGGCCCGTCAGTTGGGCGGCGGATCGACGGGTGACGGATCGACCTCGACCACGTCGTGACCGTCGCCGCGTTGCCGGTGGGCCAGCCCATCGAGCGGGGCATCGGTGCTGACGACGGTGGCGTGGATCGTTTCGATGCCGGGTGCCCATTGGTCGAAGCGCGAGACCCGACCCGATCGGGGGGAGTAGAGGGCCGGTGTGTCGCGGCCGTCGCCGTCCCAGTCGCCGAGCACCAGTTGGTCGCCCAGTTGGCCCAGGGTGAACCGGTCGTACCCGCCGGCCGAGTCCGGCCGTTCGGCGATGGCCCGGTCAGGCCACCAGACCACGGTGACCAGACAGCCCGCACCCGTGAGATCGCCGGGTACGGCCACGGCGCCCGCCGGCACCGCGGCCGATGTTCCGGGACACGGGGCCGGGTCGAGAGCGACCGGTGCCGGGGTTCCCAAGGTGGTGGCGGCATCGACGCGCCCGGCGGCCGGGCCAGGGCTGCCGGTCAGTGACATCGGCAGCCCGACCACGACGACGAGCACGAGCACGGCGATCACGACGGCGGCCGTCACGGCCATGGCGCCAGCGCGCCAGCGCGTCCGCGATCGGCGGGGTGATCGGCGACCGGTCCTGGCGGCGGGGTGAGCCGGCCGGGTCAGTCCGACGTCGTCCCAGGCCAGTACCAGGGCCACCGGGCCGCCGCCGCCGTCCGGGTCGAGGCCACCGTCGATCAGCTCGATCAGGCGAGGCGATCTCGTCGCCTCGAGCCGCAGTTGGGCCTCGGCGAGGGCCTGTGGCACCGGATCGAGGCCGTCGGCCGCCATCTTGATCGCCACGGTGACGTCGCCGGGCAGGCGCCGGGCCCGATAGACGGCGATGTCGGCGGTGCCGCCGATCCGCTGCTCGAGCACGTAGTCGAGCACGGTGCGCACGGCGAGCTCCTCAGGGCGGACGAGCGGGGGACCCGGGCCCCCGACGGCAGTGACCGGATGGGGGACGGTGAGCATCGGGAGCCCGGGATCCATGGTCTAGTTTCAGAAGTCACGAAAAGCAATGAGAAAGCAGAAAAAAACCATATCGAGTCGGAACGGCCTCGGAAGCAGCCGCAATCAGGCCGGTTCGGGTCGGCCCAACTCGGGGCCAGCGATGGTGAGGGGCGAAGTAGCGTGGGTAAGGTGAATGGCTCCCAGGTTCGTGTTGGTCTGCTCGGCTGCGGCACCGTCGGGTCCGCCCTGATCCAACTGGTACAGGAGCAGGCCGACGGCATCGAGGCCAGAACCGGCCTGCGGTTGGAGATCAGCCGGGTCGCGGTGCGCAATGCCTCGAAGGACCGCGGCGTCGACGTGGCCCGCGATCGCTTCACCAACGACGCCGCGTCGGTGGTCACCGACCCCGACATCGACATCGTGATCGAGGTCATCGGCGGCATCGAACCGGCCCGCCAGCTGATCCTCGATGCCCTCAAGTCGGGCAAGCCGGTGATCACCGCCAACAAGGAACTGCTGGCCAACGTGGGCGGCGAGATCTTCGCCACCGCCGAGACCTCGGGCGTCGACGTGCTGTTCGAAGCGGCCGTCGGAGGCGGGATCCCCCTCGTGCGTCCGTTGCGCGAATCGTTGCTGGGCGAGCCCATCGATCAGGTCATGGGCATCGTGAACGGCACGACCAACTACATCCTCACCCAGATGACCGAGCTGGGCATGAGCTACGCCGACGCCCTGGCCGAGGCCCAGGCGCTGGGCTACGCCGAACCGGATCCCACCGCCGACGTCGAGGGCTACGACGCCGGGGCCAAGATCGCCATCCTGGCCAGCATCGCCTTCGGCGCCCGGGTCGTGGCCGGTGACGTCTATCACGAGGGCATCTCGTCGCTCACCGCTGCCGACATCGGGTTCGCGGGCCGCAACGGCTTCGTGGTGAAGCTGGTGGCGATCGCCGAGAAGCTCTCGACCGACGGGCCGCTCGAGCTGGCGGTGCGGGTGCATCCGGTGATGTTGCGTTCGACCCATCCGCTGGCCTCGGTTCGGGGCAGCTTCAACGCGGTGTTCGTGCAGGGATCGGCCGTCGGCGAGCTCATGTTCTACGGCCGGGGCGCCGGCGGCAATCCCACCGCCAGCGCGGTGCTGGGCGACCTCATCGATGCCGCCCTCAACCTGCGCAAGGGATCAAGCGCCAGCATCGGTGCGCTGGGCGAGGTGCGGGTGCGGCCGATCGACGAGCTCGAGTCCGAGTACTACCTGCACCTGCACGTCGTCGATCAGCCCGGCGTGCTCAGCGCGGTGGCGGGCGTCTTCGGCACCCACGGCGTGTCGATCAGCGCCATGAACCAAGGGTTGCCCGGCGACATCGGGGCCGACCTGGTGTTCATCACCCACCGGGCCCTCGAGCGCGATGTGCAGGCCACCTTGCGAGATCTGCGTGAGCTCGAAGCGGTCCACCACGTCGGCAGCGTGATCCGGGTGTTGGCCGACGATCCGGCGGCCGGCTGAGATGGGGCTGGCTCAGACGGAGAGTTCGCCATGAAGTACGTCAGCACGCGGGGCGTGGCACCCGTGCTCGAGTTCGGCGACGTGCTGTTGGCCGGGCTGGCTCGTGACGGCGGTCTGTACGTGCCCGAGACCTGGCCGGCGCTGGCGGCCGACGCGCTGGCCCGAGCGGCCGACGCGGCCTATGCCGACGTCGCCCTCGAGGTCATGTGGCCCTTCGTCGAAGGCAGCATCGACCGGGACGCCTTCGCCGAGATCGTCGACGCGGCCTACGCCACCTTCGATGATCCCGACGTGGTGCCGTTGCGCGACCTGGGTGATGGTGTGTGGCTGGCCGAGCTGTTCCACGGTCCCACCCTTGCCTTCAAGGACATCGCCCTGCAGCTCGTCGGGCGGTTGTTCGATCACGAGCTGAGCCGGCGCAACGAGAAAGTCACCATCGTCGGGGCGACCTCGGGCGACACCGGCTCGGCGGCCATCGACGCCTGCCGCGACCGCGACACGATCGAGATCGTGATCCTGCACCCGGCCGGCCGCGTGTCCGAGGTGCAGCGCCGCCAGATGACCACGGTCGACGCGCCCAACGTGCACAACCTGGCGGTCGAGGGCACGTTCGACGACTGCCAGGATCTGGTCAAGGCGCTGTTCGCCGACGAGCCGTTTCGCGACCGGGTCAACCTGTCGGCTGTCAACTCGATCAACTGGGCGCGGGTGATGGCGCAAATCGTCTACTACGTCACCTCGACGGCCCGACTCACCGGCGGCGTCACGCCCGTGGCGTTCTCGGTGCCCACCGGCAACTTCGGCAACGTGTTCGCCGGCTACGGCGCCCAGCGCATGGGCCTGCCGATCGCGCAGCTCGTCGTGGGCAGCAACGTCAACGACATCCTCACCCGGTTCCTCACCTCGGCGACCATGCAGATGCGGGGCGTGCAGCCGTCGCTCAGCCCGAGCATGGACATCGGCGTGTCGAGCAACTTCGAGCGGCTCTTGTTCGAGCTGCTCGGCCGTGACGGCCTGGCCGTGGCCGAAACCATGTTGCGGTTCCGGGCCGAGGGTCGCTACCACGTCGACGCCGACCTCATGGGCCTGCTGTCCGAGCACTGGTCGGGCGCCCGGATCGACGATGCCGCCACCACCGCGGTGATCCGTGACCTCTACCGGTCGACGGGGCTACTGATCGACCCGCACACCGCGGTCGGTCTCGGGGCGGCGGCCGCCTGCCGGCGCGACCCGGCCGTGCCGATGGTCGTGCTGTCGACGGCGCATCCGGCCAAGTTTCCCGACGCGGTCGAGGCCGCCACCGGTGTCCGCCCGCCGTTGCCGCCGCGGTTGGCCGACCTGTTCGAACGGCCCGAGCGCTACGACACGGTGGCCAACGACTACGACGCGGTGCGGGCCGCGGTCGACGCCGCCATCGCCTGAGTGAACCTGGCATGATCACTCGATGAAGTACGTCGTGTGTGTCCCCGACGGTTGCGCCGACGAGCCGGTCGCCGAGCTCGGGGGCGGTACCCCCCTCGAAGCGGCGCGCCTGCCGAACCTGGCGGCATTGGCGGCCCGGGGCGAAGTGGGTCGGGCGGCCGTCATCCCCGAGGGCATGGCGCCGGGCAGTGATGTCGGCAACATGGCCATCTTCGGCTACGACCCGGCCGCCTATCACACCGGTCGGGCACCGATCGAGGCCGCCGCCCTCGGTCTGCGGCTGCGCCCCGATCAGGTGGCCTATCGCTGCAACCTGGTCACCGTGGTCGACGACGTCATGATCGACTTCTCGGGTGGGCACCCGGCCACCGAAGACTCGTGCCGAGTGATCGAGGCCCTGCAGCACGAACTGGGTGGCGACGGTATCGAGTTCCACCCGGGCGTCGAGTACCGCCACATCATGGTGACACCCGGCAGTTGGGCCGAGGCCACCTGCGTGCCGCCGCACGATCTGTCCGACAAGCCGATCGTGCTGCCC
>JAYUBX010000523.1:0-1992 GCA_043740665.1 Candidatus Neomicrothrix sp. | reverse complement strand
GGGCCGATGGCGAGCCGGCCCGCTTGACGGTGACCGATCAACCATCCGCCGGGCAGCCCGTCGAGCAGGCTGTCCAGGGACTGACTCGGTGTCATCGGGGTGATGCTCACCTTGGGTGTATCGGTCGCTGGTGAGTGGGTCTTTAGGCCTATGCCATAGGTCGTCCGGCCCACAGGTCGAGGTTCTAGAGTTCAGCGGTGAGCGAACCTCAGGTGCAGGAGCTGTTGGAGCTGAACCAGGCCTTCTACGAGGCGTTCGAGGCGAGGGATCTCGATGCCATGTCCGACCTGTGGGAGCACAGCGATCGCGTGACCTGCACCCACCCAGGCTGGACGGTGTTGCGGGGATGGGGTGCGGTGGCGGCCAGCTGGGTGGCGATGTTCCAGGGGCCGCAGCGGATCCAGTTCATCCTCACCGATGCCCGGGTTGAGGTCGCGGGCGACACGGGTTGGGTGACGCTCGACGAGAACATCATCGGCGCCGATGCCGGCTCGACGGTGAGCGCGCTCAACCTGTTCGTGCGGACCGACGGCGGCTGGCGCCTCGTCGCTCACCATGGATCAGCCATCGCCGGCTGACCGGTGCGTCAGGTGCCGTCAGCTGAATGCGTTGATGCCGGTGATGGCCTGGCCCAGCACGAGGGTGTGGATCTCGTTGGTGCCCTCGTAGGTGTAGACCGACTCGAGGTTGTTCATGTGCCGGATCACGGGGTACTCGAGAGTGATGCCGTTGGCGCCCAGCACACTGCGGGCCTCGCGGGCGATCCACAGCGCCTCACGCACGTTGTCCATCTTGCCGAAGCTCACCTGGGCTGAGCTCAGGTTGCCCTGATCCTTCATCCGACCGAGGTGCAGCGACACCAGCTGCGACTTGTTCACCCGCACCATCATCTCGACCAGCTTGCGCTGGGTGAGCTGGAACGAGGCGATGGGCACGCCGAACTGGATGCGCTCCTTGGCGTAGGCGAGGGCGGCCTCGTAGCACGCACGACCGGCACCGGTCGCGCCCCACAGGATGCCGTAGCGCGCCTCGTTGAGGCACGACAACGGGCCGCGCATGGTCGACACGCCGGGCAGCCGAGCCGAGTCGGGCAGCCGCACGTCGGTGAGTACCAGTTCGGAGGTGATCGATGCGCGCAGGCTGAGCTTGCGGTGGATGTCGTTGGCCACGAACCCGGGGCTGTCGGTCGGCACCACGAAGCCGTGGATCGCGTTGCTGTCGCCGTCGTCGGCTCGGCACCACACGACGGCGACGTCGGCGATACCGCCGTTGGTGATCCACATCTTGGTGCCGTTGAGCACCCAGTCGTCGCCGTCGCGCCGGGCTCGGGTGCGCATGCTGGCCGGGTCGCTGCCGCTGTCGGGTTCGGTCAGGCCGAAGCACCCGATCGCTTCGCCGGCGGCCATGCGGGGCAGCCATTCCTGCTTCTGTTCCTCGGACCCGAACTTCCAGATCGGGAACATGGCCAACGAGCCCTGTACCGACACGAAGCTGCGGGCCCCCGAGTCGCCGGCCTCGAGCTCGAGGCAGGCCAGGCCATAAGCCACGGCGCTGGTGCCGGCACAGCCGTAGCCCCCGAGGTGCATGCCGAGCAGCCCGAGCGCGCCCATCTCCTTGGCCATCTCGCGCGGGAAGGTGCCTTGTTCGAACCACTCGGCGACGTCGGGCAGGATCCGGTCGTCGACGAACTGGCGCACGGTGTCGCGCAGCAGCCGTTCCTCGTCGTCGAGCAGGGCATCGATGTGCAGGAAGTCGAGGGGGTCGCCGGCTCCGAACCGCTCCGTGCTGGTTGCGCTCATGGCCCAAGGATCGCGGCTGGGCCGGCGCTGGTCCAACCATCGCGCTCTACGCTTCGGCCATGGCGATCAACGAGCCAGTGACCGACCCACAATTTCGTCCCAACTCCGACGAGCATCGCGACGTCGTCGACCGAGCCGAGGCGGCCCTGCTCGACGGAGCGATGGCCCCGATCGTCGAGGTCGTCGTCCGAGC
>JAYUBX010000522.1:0-3597 GCA_043740665.1 Candidatus Neomicrothrix sp. | reverse complement strand
GAGAGCGCCGAGGTCACCACCGATGGCGGCGTCGCGACCTTGCGCGCCCAGATCCCCAACCGGCTCGACCCGACGCCCTACCTCGACGGCATCACCGTGGCCGACTGGTGGCAGCTCCTCAACGACCGTTCGTACTTCTACGCCGACCAGGATGCCCTTGACGCGTTGGTGACGTCCTACGCGGCCGACGGCATCGGCCAAGAGGTCATCAGCCTCGAGACCCGTCGTCTGCTCACCCCCGTGGCCGACAACGTCGAGGTCGCCGTCGTGAGCGCCGGGGTCTTCCCCCGCACCAGCGGCCCGTCGCGAGGCCGGGCCACGTTCCAGTCGCTCGGCGACTTCGCCGGCGATTCGGCCAAGATCAAAGAGATCACCGTCACCACGCCGGTGACCATCACCGACTCGGCCGTCATCAAGGTCGTGCGGTTCACCCCCGGCCAGGAACCGGTGCGCATCTGGCCGCCGATCCGCGCCCAGGCCAACACCGAGCTCGCTCAGTCCTGACCTGAACCGTCGCTCGATGGTCATGGCGCGGCGGCCCGACGTGAAGACGGCCGCCGCGTCGATCACCGCGATCGACACGCTCGGGTTGGCCGAGCAGATGGCCAACGCGCTGGTGCGGGTGCCGTTTCGGGCGCTGCCCGATTCAGGCGACAGCCGGTTGCATCGGATCGGCGCGTCGGTCACCCGCGAGGTCGTGCGGACGTTCATGGGCTACTGCTCGTCGTTGCCCATCGAGGAGTTCCGCTCGATCGAGTTGGTGCTCGACGACCTGTGCCAGGTGGTCATGCGGCCGGTCGTCGAGGCCCAACGAGTGCAGACCGAACGGGCCGAGGTCGGTGGTGTGCCGGGGGTCTGGTACCGGCCACGGTCAGCCCGCAGTCAGGGGCAGATCCTGTATCTGCACGGCGGAGGCCACATCGGCACGTCACCGACGATGTACGCGTTCTTCACCGCCGCGCTGGCCAACGCCACCGGCTGCGAGATCTTCGTGGCCGACTATCGCCTCGCGCCCGAGTTCCCGTTTCCGGCCGGGCTCGAAGACGCGGTCGACGCCCTCGGGGCGATGCTGGCGACCGACCTGCCCGCCCACCGCTTGTTCGTGGCCGGCGATTCGAGCGGGGCCGGCACCGCCTGCTCGCTCATGTACGAGGCCAACGCGCTGCACCTGCCTCGCCTCGGCGGGCTGGTGCTGTTCTCGCCCGAGGCTGACCTGCGACTCGATCAGTCGTCGGTCACCGAGAACGCCGGCAAGGACATCCTTCCGTGGAACATCCCGACGGCGTCGTACCTGCACGGCGCCGACGCGTCGTCCGGCATCCTGTCGGCGATCGACCAGGACGTCGAGCGCTGGCCGCCCACCTTCATCGCCTACGGCGACGACGAGATGTTGCGCGACAGCATCCGACTGCTCGTCGATCATCTACGCCACGCCGACGTCGACACCACGGCGATCGAAGCACCCGGGATGTTTCACGTCTTCCCGATCCTGATGCCCTGGGCGGTGGCCAGCCGCGAGGTCTACGCCGAGGTCGGGCGGTTCGTCCGCCACCACCTCGACGACGACAGCTGACGAACTGATCAGTCGTCTCCGTGCTGCACGACGACAACCGGACGCTTGGTCTCGGACATGACGCCTTCGAGCACCGAACCCCTGAAGACTTCGGCCAGCGCATGGCGATACCGGTGCCCGACCACGATGAACCGGGCGTCGGTGGCATCGGCGAGGCGCACGATGGCGGCGGCCGGGCGGTCCTGCACCAGCTCGACGACGACCTCGACCTCAGGATCGAGGGCCCGAACCTGATCGACGGCCGCGGCCCCGAGCTCGGCGCCGAGCTTCTCGATCTCGTCCCGCAGCGGCCCGACCTCGCCTCCGGCTCGCAGCGGTTCGAAGCCGAAGCCGATGACCAACCCAGTGCCCAGCGATCGGGCCAACGTGACCGCGACCGGAAGAGCCGCCCGTGACTCCTCGGTGTCGTCATAACCCGGCACGATCTCGCCAGCCATGTCAGGCCTCCTTCCGGTAGGTGCCCAGCACGGGTGCCGGTTCGCCGGTACCGTCCGGGTTGGGGATCGAGTCCTGCGGGTCACGCTTGATCTTGAAGAAGTCGGGGTAGCGGACCTGACACCAGAAGATGAGCGGCACGCCCAGCAGCAGCAACGCCACCCCGATGGTGAACACCGACCCGACGCCGAGCAGGGTGCCGTAGGTGTCGTTGTAGTTGTCGACCAGCGATTTCACGAAGATGACGGCCAGAACGACGCAGACGATGCCGGTGAGCCCGTAGTAGGAGGCGATCATCAGGCCGACGGCGGCGATCGAGGCGCCGTAGGGGTTCTGGGTCTCGCCGCCGATGGCGACGAGGACGATGAACCACCCGCAGGCGACCAGCCCGAAGAACCAGGTGCCCTTGGCGGGGGTCAGGTGACGCCGGTTGATGTCGACGAGGACCTTGGGCCCCGCCTGGTGCGAGCCCATCGACAACATCGACCGGGCGGCCGGCAGGATGGGGGTCTGGGTGCTGCCCATGGCCGACGACATGACCGCGAGCAGCAGCAGCTTGTTGACCCAACTGCCCAGGATTACGTCGCCGACCGCACCCAAGGCGTCGTCGGAATTCGCGGTCAGGAAGTCGGGACCCTTGGCGGCCTGGGCCCCGACGGTGACCACCACGTAGACCGCCAACAAGATGACCGTCGGGATCACGCCGGCCTTGCCGGGCGTCGTGTTCGAATCCTCGCGCTCCTCGTTGACGGTGACGGCGGTGTCCCAACCCCAGTAGATGAAGAGGGCGACGAGCACGCCCGCGGTCAGCGCCCCCCAGTCGCTGATGGCGAACGGGTTGAGCCAGCTGAGCGAGGGCTTTCCTGAGTCGTCGTCGACGGTGAACTGGAACGCCATCATCCTGATCGACGGCATCGCCCTGGCCCGCGGCTACGCAGCCCCGGGCGAGACCTGCCGCATCCCCAAGCTGGGCGACGTCTCGGTCGACTGGGTCCGCTCGATCCTGTCCGACGCCCTCGTCGACGTCTTGGTCCACAACGGCGTCGACATCACCACCTACGCATCAGCCACCCGCTACACCCCCCGGCCCATCAACGTCGCCGTCAAGGTACGCGACGGGTTCAGCTGCGTGGTCCGCGACTGTCACCGCAACCGTCGAGTCGAACGCGACCACCGCGACGAGTACGCCGCCACGCACGACACCTCGTACGCCAACCTGTGGCGCATCTGCCCCGAAGACCACGACGCCAAAACCCACCACGGCGACCGCCTCGAACGCCACGACCACGACTGGTGGTAGTACCCACCACCGACACCAGCCAGCACCCACGCGCCCAACGGGCCCGCCGCGACGATCGCGCCGGTCGAGCCGTGGCGATCACCCGTCGGCGAAACCCTCACACGGTGGAACCTCGACGAACGCCCCCACGCCGCCTGAACCGATCGCTCGTCTGGCCGGGCTGTGGCGGGGTTCGTCCTACTCAGGTGCGGATGACGCCGGTGTCGGTCGCCCGCAGGGTGCGACCGGGTCGGGCCTCGGTGACCTCACCGTCGACGAACGTGGTCTCACCCGACTTGATGGTGACGCG
>JAYUBX010000521.1:0-9267 GCA_043740665.1 Candidatus Neomicrothrix sp. | reverse complement strand
GCGTTGTGCAGGTTCGCCAGCCCGTTGCCCAAGCCCGAGCCGAGGTGCAGCAGGGTGGCGGCCGGACGATCGGCCATCCGGCCGTAGCCGTCGGCGGCTCCGGTGACGACACCCTCGAAGAGGGCGAGCACCCCCCGCATCTCGGGCACATCGTCGAGGGCAGCGACGAAGTGCATCTCCGAGGTTCCGGGATTGGCGAAGCACACGTCGATGCCACCGGCAACGAGCGTGCGGATCAAGGCCTGGGCGCCGTTCATGGGGTTTCCTGTTCAGTCGAAGATGGTGCCGGGATTCAAGATGCCATTGGGGTCGAACGCCGCTTTGATACGGCGCATCAGGGCGATCTTGGTGGGGTCCTCGAGCTCGAGGAAGTAGCGGCGCTTCTCGGTGCCGATCCCGTGCTCACCCGAGATGGCCCCGCCCAGCGACAGGCCCAACTCGAACAACCCGTGCAGCACGGTCGAGCGCACCTCGGGGTCGGCCTGGAAGACGGAGAGGTGGACGTTGCCGTCGCCGGCGTGCCCGCAGCCGGCGATCCACGACCCGGTCGCCGACGCCAGAGCGGCCACTGCCTGCATGTAGTCGGGGATCGACGCCCGGGGCACGACCACGTCGACGATGTCGTTGGCACCCGCCGCCTTGGCCACCCAGAACGCCTTCTCGCGAGCGTCGATGAGCTGCGTCCCAGCGGCCGACGGCAGCACGTAGACGTCGAGGGCACCGAGGCTGTCGAGCAGCTCGGCCAGGCGCTCGGTATCGACCCCCAACCGATCGATGTCGTCGCTCTCGAGCACCACCACGAGGTAGGCCAGAGCGGCGTCTCGGATGGTGTCCGGGATGCCCAGGTCGAGCCCGACGTTGGCGGTGGCGGCATCCATGGTGAGCAGGTCGAGGTATTCGAGGATCAGCGGTCCCACACCCGAGTCGACGATCCGGGGTACGGCGGTCGTGACCTGTTCGAGGGTGGCGAACGGGGCCAGCACGGTGGCGGTGTGGGGCGGCCTCGGGTAGAGCTTGACGGTGGCCTCGGTGACCAGCGCCAGGGTGCCTTCGGACCCGACGATGATCTGGGTCAGGTCGTAGCCACTCGTCGCCTTCACGAACTTGCCCCCGGTACGCATCACCTCGCCCGAGGCCAGCACGGCCTCGAGCCCGAGCACGTGGTGGCGGGTCACGCCGTACTTGACCGCCCGCATGCCGCCGGCGTTGGTGGCCACGTTGCCACCCAGGCTGGCGCTGCTCTCGCCCGGAAAGACCGGGTAGACGAGGCCATGGGCCGCCGTCACCTGATCGAGCTCGGCCAGGGTGACGCCGGGCTGGACCACCGCCATGTGGTTCTCGGTGTCGATCTCGAGGATGGCGTTCATCCGCTCGAACGACACGACGACGCCGCCCTGCTGGGGGATGCACGCGCCGGACAGACCGGTGCCGCTGCCCCGAGCCGTCACCGGGATGCCGGCCTGGTCGGCGATGGCCAGGATGGCGGCGACATCAGCCGTCGATCCCGGCCGTACCACCAGGTCAGCCGGCTTCGGCGCGGCGGTGAGCGCTTCGTCGTGGGTGTAGTCGTCGCCGGCCGCCACACCGGTCAGCACGTAGCCGGTGCCGATGGCCTCGGCCAAGCGTTCGGCGATCGTTGGCATCAGCCGGCGGGAAGCTCCTCGATGGTGACCGAGGTGAAGCGATCGCCCTTGCGGACCGCCTTGACCGCGTCCATGCCGCCGGTGACCTGACCGAACAGGTTGTACTGCTTGGGCAGCGATCCACGAAGGTCGCCCAGGCAGATGAAGAACTGCGAGCCGTTGGTGTCGGTTCCCGAGTTGGCCATGGCGATGGCCCCCTCGACGTAGTCGCCCTGCACCGGCTCGTCGGCGAACTTGTAGCCGGGGCCACCGGTGCCGGAACCCTGCGGGCAGCCGCCCTGGATCACGAAGCCGGGTTCGACCCGGTGGAACGACAGACCGTCGTAGTAGCCCTGGCGGGCCAGCACGATGAAGTTGTTGACCGAGACCGGAGCGATGCGGGGATCGAGGTCCATCACGATGTCGCCACGATCGGTACCGATCGTCACACGATAGATGATGTTTTCGTCGATCTCCATGGCGGGTTGGGTAGGCATGGCCCCATCCTTGCACGCGCAGGCTGCGCCGATGGCCAGATCCCGCACCGTGAGGCCAGCCTGGCCCTGGCCGTGCGCGACCCCACCATGGCCGCCCTCGGCCACCGCCACGGCTGACTCGTAGCCGGATCAGCCGGTCGGCACATGGGCCTCGGCGCGGTCGACCACCGACAAACCGGTCCACAGCACCGAGAACAACAGATCGACGAGCCGGGTGAGCTCGATGTCGCGGTTCTCGATCCAATCGACCGTGGCCGATTCGAGGAAGCCGACGACAGCCCGGGCCGCGACCCGAGCCTCGGCCGTGCCGCCCCAGTTCTGGCCCATCTGGGCGAACCGCTCCCGGCGGGCGTCGCGCACATCGGGATGTTCGACCGTCGCCGTGCTGCCGATCAGCCGCCAGGCCGCCGAGTTCTCATCGGCGAACCGCAGGTAGCACTGCACAAAGGCGTGGAGCCGCTCGCGTTCGGTCGCTTCGGGGTCGACCGCCGAGGCCAACGCCTCGTCGAGCCGGCGCAGGCTGCGCAGGTAGACCGCGGCGATCAGGCCCCCCTTATCACCGAAGTAGTTGTAGACGAGCGCCCGCGAGACACCGGCGGCCTCGGCGATCTCCTCGAAGGCCACATCGGCCGGGTCTCGACCTTGGAACACCTGCTCGGCCGCCTCGACGATCTGCTCGCGTCGAATTTCGGGATCGAGCCGGGTCCTTGGTCGATGGGTCGTGCTCACGAGCTGCCACCTTTCGGCTGACGCTGGGTCGAACGGATCAGCTCGCCAGGCTGGCCGACGGCTTCTCGCCGATCTCCAGTGGGAAATGACAGGCCACGTAGTGACCGAGGCCGACCTGGCGCATCTTCGGCTCGACCTGGGCGCACATGTCGGCCGCCTTCGGGCAGCGGGTCCGGAAGCGACAGCCGCTCGGAGGAGCCAGGGGAGACGGCAGCTCACCGGCCAGCGTGTCGCCCTCCTTGGGCCGCACCCGCGGGTCGGGGACCGGGATCGAGCTCAGCAGGGCGGCGGTGTAGGGATGAGCCGGCTTGGCGTACAGATCGTCGGGCTTGGCGACCTCGCACAGCTTGCCGAGGTACATCACCGCCACGCGGTCACTGATGTTCTTGACCACCGCCAGATCGTGGGCGATGAACACCAGCGTCAGGCCGTAGCGGGCCTTCATGTCCTCGAGCAGGTTCAGGATCTGAGCCTGCACCGACACGTCGAGCGCCGAGACCGGCTCGTCGCAGATGATCAGCTTGGGATCGAGCACCAGCGACCGGGCGATGCAGATGCGCTGGCACTGGCCACCCGAGAACTGATGGGGCCGGCGACCGACCGCGGCCTCGGGATCGAGCCCGACCGCTTCGAGGGTCTCGTAGACCAGCTTGCGCTGCTCCTCGGCCGTACCTCGATGCCAGATCTTCAGCGGCTCACCCACGATGTCGCCGACCTTGCGCCGAGGATTGAGCGACGAGATCGGGTCCTGGAAGATCATCTGCATGTCGGGACGGACCTGCCGCAGCGCGTCACCCTTGAGGGTGGTGAGGTCTTGACCGTTGTAGAAGACCGAGCCGCTGGTGGGCTTGGGCAGCTGCATCAGGGCCCGGCCGGTGGTCGACTTGCCGCAACCCGATTCGCCCACCAGTCCCAGGGTCTCGCCTTGGCGAACGTCGATGCTGACGTCGGTGACGGCGTGCACCACGAGGCCGGTCGAACCGACCGGGAACTCGACGACCAGGTTCTCGGCGCGAAGCAGCGTGGTGTCCGCCTCGCGCAGGTGGGCGGTGCCGCTTCCGGCCATGTCAGGTCTCCTTCATCGACGCGGCAGTGGCGGCGGGGTTCGGCTCGATCGGGTCGGAGCTCGGGGCTCCGTTGGTGGCACTGGTGCCGCGGGCGATGGCGGCCAGATTGCGCTCGAGGGCTTCGTGGCCCTCGGGACTGCCGACCGGGAACCAGCACCGATAGAAGTGACCCGGCGTCTCGGCCGGCACCAGCGGCGGCTCATCGGTACGGCACTTGTCCTGGACGTACTTGCAGCGCGGCGAGAAGTGGCAGCCGGTCGGCGGGCTCACCAGGTTGGGCGGCCGGCCGCTGATGATCTCGAGCCGGGTGTGGCTCGGGTTGTCGAGCTTGGGGATCGAGCTGATCAACGCCTCGGTGTAGGGCATCTTCATCTTGTCGAACAGCACGCTGGTGGGGGCCTGCTCGACGACCTTGCCGGCGTACATCACTGCGATGTCGTCGGTTCGCCCGGCGACGACACCCAGGTCGTGGGTGACCAGGATCATGGCCATGTGGCGCTCGGTCTGCTGCTTCTGCAGCAGGTTCAGGATCTGGGCCTGGATGGTGACGTCGAGCGCGGTGGTGGGTTCGTCGGCGAACAGGATCTTGGGGCCACACGCCAGGGCGATGGCGATGGTCACCCGCTGACGCATGCCGCCCGACAGCTGGTGCGGGTACTCCTCGAGGCGCTGCTTCGGCTCGGGGATGCCGACCGACTGCAACAGCACCAGCGCCGTCTCGATGGCTTCGTTCTTGTCCATCGACAGGTGGTGGACCAGCGACTCGGTGATCTGCCGACCGATCTTCATCACCGGGTTCAACGAGGTCATCGGGTCCTGGAAGACCATGGCCATCTCGGAGCCCCAGACGCTGCGCATCTCGTTCTGGGTGTGGCCGATGATGTCGTTGCCCTCGTAGTACACGTGACCTTCACGAACCACGTTGCGCGACGGCAGCAGACCCATGATCGACCTTGACAGGATCGTCTTGCCCGAACCCGACTCGCCGACCACGCCGAGGGTGTGACCCTGGGCCAGGGTCAGCGACACGCCGTCGACGGCACGAACCGTGCCCCGCTCGGTGCGGAAGTGGGTCTTCAGGTCGACGACCTTCAGCAACTCACTGGTGGGGGCCGTGCCCGTAGCGGTTGAGCCGGTGATGACCTTGCGGCTCACAGACCGCCCTCCTTGACGTCGAAGAACTCACGAATGCGGTCGCCGGCGAAGTTCAACATGAGGACGGTGAGGAACAGCACGAAACTGGGGATCAGGGCGATCTGGGGCTCGGTCTCGAGTACGTTGCGGCCCTCGTTGATCATGCCGCCCCACGTGGGCGTGGGCAGGGCCACCGACAGGCCCAGGAAGGCGAGCCCGCCTTCGGCGGCGATGGCCAAGGCCACGCCGATGATGGCGAACGACAGGATCGGCAGCACCACGTTGGGCAGGATCTCACGAGCGATGATGCGCTTGTTGCTGGCTCCGAGCGTTCTCGACGCCAGCACGAACTCACGCTGACCGACCATCAGCGTGCTGGCCCGCACCAAGCGCGCGATCGGCGCGATCGACACGATGCCGAGGGCCAGCGAGATCACCCAGACGCTGCGATTGTCGGCGAAGGTGATGATGGCCAGGGTCAACAGCAGGGCAGGGAAGGCCAACAAGACATCCATCGAACCCATGAGGAAGGACTCGGACCGGCCCCGGTAGAAGCCGGCGACCAGGCCGATGATGCCGCCGACCACCAAGCCGAACAGGATCGCCATCACGCCGACCGTCAACGACACCCGGGCGCCCCAGATGATGCGAGAGAACGTGTCGCGACCCAGGCTGTCGGTGCCGAGCCAGTGCGCCGCGCTGACGGGACAGGCGATGCAGCGCGACACCTTGTCGGGCGGGTCGAGCGGCAGCACCGGCGCCAACAGGGCCAGCGCGCTGATGAGCACGACCCACCCGGCGGCGAGATAGAAACCGAGGCCGACCCGCTTCTTGATGGCGTCACTGCTGACCTGGTCGGGGTCGAGGATGTGCAGGGCCTCGAGCTCGCGAACCTGACCGTCGGCGATGCCGCCCGGCCCCACCAGCTCGGTGGCGAGGCTCGCCGACTCGAGCAGGTCGTTCTCGGGGAAGTAGTCAGACCCGGGAGCCTGGCTCTCGTGGGGGAAATCAGGCGATGGCGCGGGCATGGCGGATCCTCGGGTCGATGACGGCGTAGAGCATGTCGATGCCGAAGTTGACGAGCACGTAGGCCACGGCGACGATGACCACCCCACCCTGAACGGGGATGTAGTCGCGGCCGAGAATGCCGGTGACGATGTACAAGCCCATCCCGTTGATGGCGAAGATGAACTCGACGATGAAGGTGCCGCCGATGAGGCGACCGAAGTTGAGGCCGGCCACCGTGACCAATGAGAACATCGAAGGGCGGAAGGCGTGCCGCAGCAGCACCCGACGGGACGAGATCCCCTTGGCCTTGGCCATGGTGATGTAGTCCTCCTGCAGCGTCGAGATCAGGTCGGTGCGCAGCAGCCGCATGTACACCGCCATCTCGGCGATGGCCAGCGTCAAGGCCGGTAAGAACAGCGCGTGCAGATTGGCAAACGGGTCGGCGAAGAACGCGGGAGCCCCACTGGCGACGGCCGGGAACCAGTGCAGGTTCACCGCGAAGACGAGGATCAAGACGATGGCGGCGACGAAGCTCGGTATGGCCAGCAACCCGAAGGCCACGGTGGTCGACGCCCGGTCGAAGATGCTGCCGGCGCGTTGCGCGGCCAGCAGGCCCAAGGGGATGGCCACGATCAGCGCGATGAACTGCGAGTAGAGCAGCAGCTCGAGGGTGACCGGCAGTCGTTGCTGGATGGCCTCGGCGACCGGCTGCTTGTTGCGGGCCGACTGGCCCATGTCGCCGGTGGCGATGTTCTTGAGCCACTTGACGTACTGCACCGGGATGGGGTCGTTGAGCCCCAGCTCGGCCTTGGTCTTCTGATAGCCCGCCTCGTCGCAGCTGATGCCACAGACCACGCGTGCCGTATCACCCGGCAACAACCGCAGCATGAAGAACGACAGCGCGGTGACCGCGAGCAACACGAACAGCAGGGCAACGAGCTTCTTGCGCACGAACCGCATGGCGGAAGTCCTTCCGGGATCGGTACCGCCCCCGGCGGGCCGGAGGCGGGGTGAAACAGGCACCGGGGGCCACCCACGAGTGGGTGACCCCCGAGCCGGGTTTACATCAGGAGCCGGTAAGCCACGTCTGGGTGAAGCGGACGACGCCACCGAAGTCGCCACCACCACCGATCGGCAGCGACGGCTGGCCATCGGGCAGCGGCCCGTTGGTGATGCCACGGACGTTGTTGCCGGCCACGACGGCCCAGAGGGCGTGGTCGATCCAGATGTACGGCAGGTCGGCCGTCATCTGGGTCTGCAGGTCGGCGTAGGCCTGCTTCCGCGTCGCGTCGTCAGCTGACTGACGTCCCGAGTTGAGGGCCGCGTCGATCTTCGGATCGCGGTTGCGGGCGATGTTGAGCGCGAGGCCACCCTTGGCTTCGCCGCTACCCGTGTTGGCCGAGTACCACCAGATGGCGTCGGCGTCGGGGTCGACGGCGCCGAACTGGCGCCACAGGTTGACCTGGTAGTTGCCCAACACGCCGTCGGTGATGAACTGGCTCTGCTCGGTCGTCTTGACGTCGACCTTCATGCCTGCGGCCTGGAAGTTCTGCTGAATCAGCTGAACGGCCTGCTGGTTGATGGGGCTCGGCGTAGTGCCGACGACGAAGGTCGGGGTGACACCGGTGTCGGCGACGTAGGCGGCGACCAGCGCCTTGGCCGCAGCCGGGTCGTACGTCGGGTAGCCGGTGTCCTTGTACCACCTCGACGTCTTCTTGAAGACGCTGTCGGCGGGCTCGCCGATACCGGCGTTGATGACCGTGTTGAAGCTCTCCTTGTCGAGAGCAAGGGCCATGGCCTTGCGCACCCGCACGTCCTTCACGGCTGGGTCGGCGGTGTTGACCATGAGGAAGTCCTCCTCGCCTTCACCATTGTCCTCGACGATCTGGGCCTTGCCCTGGGCCGCCAGGGCCCGGAACTTGACCACCTGGGTGAAGTCCGAGGTGTGCATCATGTTGATGTCACCGGTCTGGAGAGCCGAACTGCGGGTGCCGCTGTCGGGGATCGGCCGGAACTCGATGCTGTCGAGGTAGGGAAGACCACTGCGCCAGTAGGTCGGGTTCTTGGTGGCCGTGAACGACTTGTCCGGGGTCCAGTTGGCGAACACGAACGGGCCGGTGCCGACGGGGGCCTTCTGGCCCCTATCGGTGGGCTTGCCGGCGGCGTCGAACATCGACGGGGCGGGCACCATGCCCACCTGGCTGGTGAGCGAGTAGGGGAAGGTCACCCACGGGGTCTTCATGGTGATCTGCGAGGTGAGCTCGCCGGTGGTCTCGACCTTGGTGACCGGAGCGAACACCGGCTGGGTGAGGGCCGAAGCGAGGTGGGCGTTGAACATCGTGGTGATGGCGGCACCGCTGAGGGCCTCGCCGTCGTGGAACTTGATGTTCGGTCGCACCGTGATGGTCCACACCGTGTAATCGGCGTTGGGGGTGATGGACTGCGCCAGGTAGGGCTGGGGCTGGCTGTTGGCGTCGAAGGCCACCAGCGGGTCGTAGACGGCCAGGCCGACCTCGGTGCCGGAGATGGCCCACCGGTTGACCGTCGGGTTGAACCCGTCGGATTCAGCCTCGAGGCCCATGACGAAGTTGCCGCCGCTCTGCGGCTGGCCGTTGTCGGCCAGGGTGACGTTGCTGGTCGCCCCGGTCGATGCCGTCGTGCCGCCACTGCTGTCCTTCTTCGATCCGCAAGCTGCGGCGAAGATGGCCAGAGCGCACACGATGGCGATCACGGCATAGCGATGATGACGCGGAATCGCAGATTCCAACTCGGTTCCCCCGTTCAGATGTAGTCGATCAAGAACCTCGGTAGGCACCACAGGGTGACGAGGTCTGACCATGTGACTGGCGCCACAGCGCCCGAACCTAGGCCGACACTGCCACTGTGTCAATAACCGTTTGGCGTCGAAATCCCCCAAAAACTGCTCGAAAACCAGCTCAAACAGGGTGAAAAAGCACAGCGGCCCCGAGGAGCTGCCCGGCCGAAACCGGTCAGCTTCTCGAGGCCGACTCATGCGGCCATGGCGACCCAACCCCGAGAGGCGAACTCACCATGTCCTCACCCGGGTGCGCTCACCCGACGACGCTGGCTTCGGCTCCTCGGGCTTTGACCCCCGTGGCTCCTCTGCGCCCATTCCCTCGGGGTCTTACCCCCTCGGTTCCGGTGCCGCCGGGTGCGTTTGCAACCGGACTGAGCATCACGTTGCGCCCG
>JAYUBX010000520.1:0-2389 GCA_043740665.1 Candidatus Neomicrothrix sp. | reverse complement strand
GGAAGATCACCCGCAGGTCGGGCGACCGTTCGTGTGCCGCTCCGGCGGCTGTGAAATCGTCGCTTGCAACCATCGATCAAAACACGACCGACCACGAGGCAGGTCACCGGCGAATGGGCCGGCCAAAACGAACCGCGAGCCGCCCGAAAACGGCCTCTGTCCTGCCCGAAGGCAGGTCAGAGGGATGGAGGCGGCGGGCGGAATCGAACCGCCGTACAGGGCTTTGCAGGCCCTTGCCTAAGCCACTCGGCCACGCCGCCAGCGAGCCATCACCTTAGCGTGGGCGCTCCCGGTGGCGATCACTCGTGCGATCATCTCGGTCTGATGTCCGATTTTGCCGACACCGACCCCACGTCGGAAAATTCATCCGGTCCAGGGCCGCCACCCGAACCCGACCGCGCGCCGCTGGCTCCGCTCGATGCTCTTCGGGTGATCGCGGTGCAGGAGAAGGCGGTCACCGACGAGCTCGACCACGTCGAGCTGTATACCTTCGAAGGGCTGCTCACCCTGCTCTGGCACGGTCCCCGCAACGCCCACGACGTGGTGCTGATGTGCGGCGGCGCCATGGGCGGCCTGCTCGGCCCGGCCGACGGGCTCTATCAGGACTTGGGCACCACGTTCGCGGCGGCCGGCATCGGCAGCATCCGGGTTGGCTACCGATCGCCGAACGACCTCGACCGGTGCGTGCGCGACGTGGCCGCGGCAGCCGACATCGCCGGGCGGGTCGGCGCCCGACGCTTTGTCGTGGTCGGGCACAGCTTCGGCGGCGCCGTCGCCATCAACACCGCCATCGCCCTCGGACGCCACGCCGCCGGGGTGGTCACCCTGGCCACCCAGTCGGCCGGCTGCGAGCACGCCGAACTGCTCGACGCTCCCCTGCTGATGGTGCACGGCGCCGACGACGAGCTGCTTCCGCCCATGGCCAGCGAGATTGTGCAGATGATCGTCGGCCACGGCGATCTCGAGGTGCTGCCCGGCACCGGCCACCTGCTCAAGGAAGCCGGCGAGCTCATTCGTAAGCGGCTGACCGCGTGGATTCCTGAGCAGTTCGTCGACGACGGGTCGATCTCGTGAACCGACCTCTCGTGAACCGACTATGAGACGTCCGACCGTGCGTCGACCGGCCGACGATTACGACGGCCACCCGACCCGTCCCCTCCCCCGGCGACTGGCCGCCATGAGCGCACGGAACCGCATCATCCTGGCGCTGGTCGGCATCCTGGTCGGTGTGGTGCTGATGTTCGGTGGACTCAAGCTGGTGTCGGACGACGTCAACCAGCCGAACCCGCCCACCCCGCAACGGTCGGGCAACTGAGCCCCACCGAGGCTTCGCTCGACCGCTCGATCGCCTGGGCCCTCGACTACATTCGGCTCGATTCGTCGTGCAACCACCTGGCTGGCGGTGGGGCTGACCACCGGAGCGCTCATGTTCAGCGCCTGCTCGAAAAGCTCGACCACGGCCCAGACCACCGGGACGCCGACGGGCGCGACCGTCGTCTCGAACGGAACGGCGGCATCGACCGGCGTCACCGCTGACGGCGTCGAGCACCTGCACTTCGAGTTCGGTCCGCTCGACATCCAGCCGGGCCAGAACACGATCGAGTTCAGCGGCCGCGAGGTACCCAAACCAGACGTCGACGGCTACATCGTGGGCATCCGACCCAACCTGGTGCGCAGCGACGGCTGCGTGCCCGGCATCGATGTGCTGCACCTGCACCAGGGGTGTGGCTCAACTTCTCTCGTCAGGACGTGACGGCTCCGCAGCTGCCCGAGCGGCTGTTCGCCACCGGCGAAGAGAAGACCTACGTCGAGATTCCCGCCGGGTTCGGTTACCCCTACAAGGCCACCGACAACTGGGTCATCCACTACATGTTGCACGACCTGCTGCCGACTCCCGATCAGGTGAAGATCACCTACGACCTCGACTTCATCCCCGCCGATTCGGCCACCGCGACCACCATCCAGCCGGTGCGGCCGATCTGACCCGAGCGGGCGCCCGTGCGGTCGCGGGGTCCGACGCGGCCACGTCGACCATGGGCGCACCCGACGACTGGCGGGTGGCCATCAAGAAGGGCGATGTGTTGTCGACCCAGACGACCTATGACGTCAGTCAGGCGTCGTGGTACGAGTCGATGGGCATCATGAACGCATGGATGGCCGACGCCACCACCGGCAACGACCCGTTCGTCGCCAAGGTCGATGTAGCCGGGCAGGTCACCTACGGCCACCGGCCCGAGAACGACAACCACGGCAACACCGACGCGGTGATCGGTCTCGATCCTCTCACCCTGCCGTCGGGGCAAGCAACCGACAAGGTGAGCATCTTCGACTTCGTCTACGGCCCGGGCGACATGGCCAACTACCAGACCGTGCCGACGGTCAAGGCCGG
>JAYUBX010000519.1:0-4345 GCA_043740665.1 Candidatus Neomicrothrix sp. | reverse complement strand
CGAGGCCGACTACACCCGCACGCTCACCGACGGCCGCACGCTGAAGTCGCGGGTGTTCGTGGCCCAGCGACCCCCTGACTCGATTCGCCGCCAGTTCGGTGGCATCACCGGCACGGTCGCCGGCCGCACGGTGTCGTGCTCAGCCGAGGTCGGCGGGCAGTTCCATTGCGGCGCGTCGACCGTTGCTCCTGATTCGGCGGCGACGATCCAGCAGGAGATGAGCAACCTGGCGACGTACTTCGCGCCCCCCGCGCTCTATCGGGTGGTGAGCAGTGGACGCGATTGTTTCAAGCTGACCCAGGACCGACCCTCGGTGACCCTGCCCTACGGCTCGGCGGCCAGGTTCTGCTTCGACGAGGCAACCGGTGCCGTTCGCATCTTGACCCAGCGACTCGAAGGGGCGACCGATCGCTTCGAGGCCACCTTGGTGCGCGGCGAAGTGACGGCAGCCGACTTCGACCTGGCCGACAACGGCGAGTTCGGTGCCCAGACCGATGGCGGCGGCGCCAGCGACGCCCGGAGCGAGCCCGGTACCAGCGGGGGCTGACCGCTCCGGCGGACCTTGGGGGGTGGGGAGGGCGGAGGCCACAGGGCACCCAGAACCCGAAGGTTCCGGGAGCGATGCAATGGAGGGAGAATGACCTCCGCCCTGACTCCCCTGCCGGCGGGGGCGAGCCACCGGCACTTGTACCATCGGTAGGCCATACGGCCCACTTGAGCCAAATTTCATGATGTCTCGATCGATGTCCCGAGCAGGACGTCGATCGGGCGCGATCTGGCGTCGACGGGGTCGCTGGGCGATGCTGGAGCGTGGCCAGGCCGGCCGATCCCCGACGGCCGGTGCTCGACCGGAGGTACCTGTGCAGCTGTTGGGCGGCGATCCCATTCCGTGGCTCGTGCTCGCGCTGGGCGGCGCACTGGCCGTGGGCACCGCCCTGGCGCTGGTGCGGGGTCAGGGTGACGCCGACGAGGGCGAACTCACCCGACCCCCGACCGGTCGCAGCGTGGTGATGATCGGCATCGGGCTGGTCGCCGCGCTGTGGGCGCTGGCCAGTCTGCTCCGAGCCTGACTACTACGCTCCGCCGCGTGAGCGCGCCGTCGTTACTCGAGGCCACCGACCTGACCGTCCGCTTCGGCGGGGTCGTCGCCGTCGACCATCTGGCCTTGGCCGTGCCGCCCCGATCGCTGGTCGGTCTCATCGGCCCCAACGGCGCCGGCAAGACCACGACCATCGACGCGCTCACCGGATTCGTGCCGCATCAGGGTCGCATCACGCTCGGGTCGCAAACCCTCGACGGCCGAGACGCCCACGAGCGGGCTCGGCTCGGGTTGGTGCGCACCTGGCAGTCGCTCGAGCTGTTCGACGATCTGACGGTTCGTGAGAACTGTTTGGTCGCGGCGGTCCCCCCGGGATGGTCGGCCATGATCCGCAATCTGGTGGCACCCGGTCGGGGTGGCGAGGCCTCGGCCGCCGACGACGCGCTCGAGCTGCTGGGCCTCGGTCCGCTGGCCAACCGTCGACCGACCGAGCTCTCGTTGGGTGAACGCAAGCTCGTCGCCGTCGCTCGGGCCTTGGCCCAGCAGCCGCGGGTGTTGCTGCTCGACGAGCCGGCGGCCGGTCTCGATACCACCGAGAGCAGGGTGTTGGGTGAACGGCTGCGGTCCTTGCTCGATCTCGACCTGGCGATCCTGTTGGTCGATCACGACATGGGCTTGGTGCTCTCGGTCTGCGACCGGGTCATCGTGCTCGATTTCGGTCAGGTGTTGGCTGAAGGTCCACCCGCGGCGATTCGCTCCGACCCGCGGGTGGTCGAGGCCTACCTCGGGGCGTCGGCATGAGCCGGGTGCTCGTCCTCGATGAAGTCAGTGCTGGGTATGACGGGGTGCCGGCGGTACGTGGGCTCACCCTGCACGTCGACGCCGGCGAGGTCGTCGCCCTCCTGGGCCCGAACGGGGCCGGTAAGACGACGACCCTGCTGACGGTGTCCGGGCTACTGCCGGTCATGTCGGGCGCGCTGGACGTCTTGGGTGGTGGCGCGCCGTCCGTTCGACGCCCGCAGACCCTCGCCCGGCGCGGGGTGGCCCACGTGCCCGAGCAGCGAGCGCTGTTCGCCGACCTGACCGTTGGCGAGAACTTGCGGTTGGGTCACGGTCGACGGCGCGACCACTCGACCATCATGTTCGACTACTTCCCGGCGCTCGAGCCGCTGGCCGATCGCAAGGCCGGTCTGCTCTCGGGTGGCGAGCAGCAGATGTTGGCCCTGGGGCGGGCCATCGCCGGCGCCCCCCGTCTTCTGCTGGTCGACGAGATGAGCTTGGGGCTGGCCCCGATCATCGTCGAGCGGCTGCTGCCGGTGATGCGGCGGGTCGCCGACGACACCGGCGCCGGCGTCGTGCTGGTCGAACAGCACGTGCACCTGGCTTTGGCGGTCGCCGATCGGGCCTACGTGTTGAACCACGGTGAACTGGCGCTGGCGGGCTCGGCCGCTGACCTGGCGGCCCAACCTGATCTTCTGGCGTCCAGCTATCTGGGGTCCGCCGCGCTCTGAGCGGTGACGTCGTCGATCGAGAGGTAGTGAGGTCGTGATGGACGGACAACCCGACGACGCGGATCCGGTCCATGCGGCCGAGCGGGCCCAGTGGGAACGCGCGGGGCGTGTCCGTAAGCAGCACGAGGCCGAGGCTCTCGAACGGGCCGAGGTGCGCGCCAGTGCTGCACCCACGGCGGAGCCCGAGCGGACCTCACGACGATTGGCCTGGCTCGCAGTGGTCGTCGTGGTGGTCTTCCTCGCGGCGGTCGGGGTGATGCTGGTGGCGATCCGGCATGGGTTCAATCAGCAGCCGGCGTGGGTCGCTCAGCTCGGGCTCAACACGGCTGGAACGACGCCTGGTCCGGCGCCGGCTCGATTGGGCACGCCTGCATCAGGGGCGCCCGAGGCTCTGACGGCGACCGACCCATCGGCGTCGACCACGATTGGCGATCCGGGCGTCGCGTTGTCGGGTGACGCGCCGACTATCGACACCACCGGTGACGATTTCGACCACATCTATCGCCAGATCGAGACCTTGGAAGGCTGGCTGCTGACCCATCCGCAGCCCGATCAGGTGGCCCAGATCTATCAACCGGGGTCGTCGCCCTACAACGATCTGGTCAGCCAGTTGTCCCAGTTGCAGGCGGCCCACCAGACCCTGCAGGTCGAGAACTACCGCATTGTGGGAGTCACCGTCGACAGCCGTCCCGCGGCTGGTCGGGTGAACCTGCGCTACGCCGATACCTACACCGATGCCGTCACACTGGGTGGCTTGGGGGACGTGGTCGGCCGGGCCCCCTACGACGGTCGGGCTCGACTCTGGACCCTGACCTTGCAGCGCGGCGACGATGGCCGCTGGCGGGTGGCCGACACCGCGTTCGTGCAGTACGGCGACGTGCCGTCGAACTGACGAAACTCAATCGGACCTCAGGCGACCGGCCCACTGATCTGGAACGCGTCGCGCACGGCCTCGTCGACGACGAGAACGCGAGCTTCGACGGGGTCGTCCATGCCGGCCAGATCGACCAGCACCGACGGGTCGGTGTCGAGCCAGGACGGCAGACCATCGAGCGGTCCGGCAATGAGGGTCTGGCCCAACCCGGCGGCGTCGCACAAGCGGGCAGCCAGGTTGACGGTGCGGCCGACGTAGTCGTCGCCTTCGAGCAGCAGCACCGATCCGGTGGCGATGCCGGCATGGGTGTCGAGGCCGACCATTTGACAGCGCAGACCGATCTCGGCGCAGGCCGAAGCCAAGAGAGCCGGTTCGAGGCTCACGATCATGACGCCGTCACCCAGCCATTTCGACACACGCACGCCGCGCCGGGCGACGACGGCTCGGGTGATTTGGCGGAACTCGATGAGCAGTTCGAGGGCCAGGTGCTCGCCGTAGTGCTCGCAGTAGGACGTGAAGCCGCAGATGTCGACGAAGCCGAAGGAACGCTCGACGGTGAGCGAAGCTCGGCCGGCCGATGGATCGGGCGCCTCGAGCAGGGGATGGGGGAGGCCAGCGCGGCTCGGATCGACGATCGGCGGCGACAACGGCGGGGGGTTCGGGGGCGCCGGGGTCGGATCGGTCGTTGCCGTCGATGTCACGTGTCGGTCTCCTCGTCGATGTCCGCCGCCTGACCGTAGCCAACCCGGTCGAGGGTGCCTCACCGAGTTGACCGGAACCCCTGGGTCCGGAAGGGAAACGTCGCGTCTGCTGGTAGAACGCCGGCATGGCTGATGTCGACTTCTTCTGGGATCCGGTGTGCCCGTGGGCGTGGATCACCTCACGTTGGGTCGTCAATGTGGCGGCCGAGCGGCCGCTCGA
>JAYUBX010000518.1:0-6618 GCA_043740665.1 Candidatus Neomicrothrix sp. | reverse complement strand
CACCAGCAGCAGCAGCCCAGAGACCTTGTAGACGTAGGGCAGCACCCGCTTCAGGTTGCGCACCAGCGAGTGGCGGGCCAGGGCCAGAGCTACGGTCAGGGCGATGAGCACGACCCCCATGCCCAGGCCGTAAGCCAGGAAGGCGGCCACACCCGAGGCGAAATTGGCATGGGTGAAGCTGGGGGCCACGGCGGCGATGAAGAGCGGGATGGTGCACGACAGCGAGACCAACGCGTACGACACGCCGAACAGGAACACCGACGTGAGCTGGCGTCCGTTGCCGGTCGAGATCGTCGGTAGCCGCACCGAGAACGATCGGCCGCGGAGCAGCGCGATCCCCAGCACGACCAGCACCAGACCGAGCACGATGGTGACCCACGGCAGGTAGTGCTGCACCGAGCTGAGGGCCCCGTCGAGCAGGATGCCGAGCAGACCGAAGACCACCACGAACCCGGCGGTGACGACCCCGCCGATGGTCAACGCCTGCAGCACGCTGGCCCGGGTATCGCGTTCGGCGCCCTCGAGGCCCAGGAAGAACGAGAGGTAGGCCGGCAGCATGGCGAAGCCGCACGGGTTGATCGTGGCCACCATGCCCACCCCGAAGGCATAGGCCAGAGGAGCATCGATCACGACAGCAGGTCCTGGTCGATCCAGTGGCGCAGGTCATCGGGGTCGACCATGCCGTTGAAGCGCACCCGGGCGATGGTGCCGTCCGACCGCACCAGCAGCGTGGCCGGCAGGTTGGTCGCTCCGATTGATCGGGCCACCAGTCCCTGAGGATCCGAGAGCAGGTCGTAGGTCACGCCGGTCGAGGTGGCCCGACCGCGACCGAGGCCGATGCCCTCAGCCGTGTCGATCCCCACGAAAGCCACCCGGTCGCCGTACTCGTGGTGGACCTGTTCGAAGGCGGGCATCTCGGTCACGCACGGCACGCAGCTCGAGGCCCACAGGTTGATGACTAGGGGCGTACCCCGGTAGCCCGAGATCGTTGCGGTCCCGCCGGTGAACCGTTCGAGGGTGGTGTCGGGCATGGTGCGGCCCACCAGCCCGTCGGGTGTCGAGGCCGGGCCCAGAAGCGGGTTGCGGTCGGCTGGTTGGGTGATGGTCGGGTCGAGCACGGCGGGCGGGTCGGTCGACGTCGAGTCGGTCGACGTGGCCTTCAGACCGGCGATGGCCAGCACCACGATGGCCAGAGCAATCGCCCACCAGACGCCACGAGGGACGGCTCGGCGCGGCGGGTCGGGGGCGCGATCGTCGCGGGGCAGGGTTTCCATGGGGGCGCCGCTTACGGCTCCACGACGCTACCGCCGACCGCCAGGAGTGGCACCGCGGCGAGCAGTTCGAGTCGGTTGCCGAACGGGTCATCGACGTAGCGCTGCTCGGGGCCATCGATTGCGCCTTCGCCGCGGACCACGTGGCCGGCCGATTCGAGACGCCGGACGAGATCGTCCAAGTCGTCGACCACCAGAGCCGGGTGGGCCTTGCGATCGGGGCGGAAGTCGGCTTCGACGCCCAGGTGCAGCCTCCGTGGGCCGTCTTCGAACCAGCAGCCACCCCGCACCGCCAAACGAGCAGGCTTGGGCACGTTGGCGATACCCAACAGTCCCTCGTAGAAGTCGATGGCCACTGTCTCGCCCCCGACGGGCATGGCCAGTTGCACGTGGTCGATTGCGATGATCGCCATGGCTGGATGGTACCGGCGGGGGCCACCAGCGCGGCCGGCGCCGGACCGTTCCCAGGGGGAGGAACGGCCCGGCGCGAACGGGATCAGGCGGTGCGCAGCCGGACCTGGGCCTGTAGGTGCACCGGGATCGGGATCTCGGGCAGGAAATCCTCGGGACGAGGGTTCTTGGGTGGGCGTCCGCGACGACGCTTGGTGGCCAGGATCTTGCCATTGAGGAAGAGCTGACCGCCCCAGACCCCCCACGGCTCGCGTCGCACGATGGCTCCCTCGAGGCATTCGCGCATTACCGGACACTCGGCGCAGATGGTCTTGGCGTGGGCGATGTCCTGCAGTTCTTCCGAGAAGAACACCCCCGACAAGGACGCCTCGCCATCGCGGCACTGCGCCTCGTCCCACCACGCTTCGTCGAACTGCTCACTGCTCAGCGGCGCCAACATGTGGCTTCCCTTTCATGGGCGATCCGCCCCATCGGGAGCGGTCGGTATCGGTTTCGGTCGTGAGTCGGTGGATGGTCGGTGGTGCTGGTGCTGGTGCTGCTGCTGGAGTTGGCTGAACTCGCCCCCGGAATGCAGAAAGGCCGCCGGGGGAACCCGGCGGCCTTTCGGAGAAATCTCTTCGCTTGAGTGGAAACTCAGGGCGAAGGCTCCTTCTGGCGCCGGGTGGTCTTGGAGGTCTCGAACACGGTCATCGAGGCCGGCTTGACCTGGTGAATCGCGTTCTCGACCGGCCACGAATAAGCGGCCGCGCCACAACCCGTATGAAGGCGCGGTGCAGCGGCAAAGGCCAGGAGGCCGGCCGTGGCGAGCGTGCGCTTCATCGAAGGAGTCCCCTGTGGTGTGGTGGTTGGAGTGGATCACTGACCGGTGAACCGAGATGCCACCGTTGGTGCGGCAAGGGATCCGGGTAGTGGCCAGCAGGCTTCATCGCACCACGCGGCGACACGGGTCGTCAACTGATTTCCGTCAGATTCCCTCCGACGTCCCCGGTACGAGGCGGGTAGCGTCGCCCGGATGCCTGACCTCGCTGCCGATCGGATCCTTCCGCGGCCGGCGTCCGGGCGCACCTTCACCGCCAGTCGACGGGTTCGTTTCGGGGACCTGAGCCCGGCCGGTCGGCTTCGATTCGATGCGCTCGCTCGCTTCGTGCAAGACGTGTCGAGCGACGACACCGCCGATGCCGGGCTGGTCAACGATGTGGCGTGGGTGGTCCGCCGGGTTGCCATCGAGATGACGGCCTCGCCGAGGTTTCGTGAGCAGGTCCGGCTCACGACGTTCTGTTCGGGCACGGGCGGTCGGTGGGCCGAGCGCCGCGTATCGCTGACGGGCGACGCCGGCGCGGCCATCGAGGCGGTTTCGTTATGGGTGCATCTCGACGCGGACAGCGGGCGGCCCCTGACCCTGCCCGCGGACTTCCATGCCTGCTACGACGAGGCCGCGCAGGGTCGCCGGGTGTCGGCTCGCCTGCAGCACGAAACGGTCGTGCCCGATGACGCCGAGGTGGTGGCCTGGTCGCTGCGCTTCACCGATTTCGACCTGCTCGGCCACGTGAACAACGCGGCAACCTGGGCGATGGTCGAAGAGGTGCTCGTCGCTCGTCCCCACCTGCGGCTGCCGATGCGGGCCGAGCTCGAATACCGCCTGGCCATCGAGCGGGGTGACCATGTCGAGCTGGCGGTGGTCGACCAACCCGACGGCTCGGTCTCGGTGTGGGTCCGCGAGGCATCGCCCTTGACGGGTGAGCCGCCGCGCTTGTTTGCCACCGCCACGGTCGCGGCGCTCGACTGACGGCGAGTTCAGAACGCCAGTTCAGGACGCCGGGTTCAGGACCCGACCGAGGAAGATGGGCTCGCTGGTCGCCCGATCGACCACCATGACGATGAACGGCCGGTTGATGGCGACGGTCGTGAGTGCGACGGCTGGTGTCGGGTCGCCGGACCGGATCACCTGGGTGGCCTTGGCCACGGTGCCGTCCTCGTCGGCCGAGATGAACGACTGCTGGGGAAAGTCCGAGATCGACAGCGCCTCGTCCTGGGTGATGCCGGAGAAGTCGGCCTCGCCAGGGGTGAAGCTGGCCTCGGCCCCGAGTTGGCTCAAGGCGTCGTCGAGATCGCCCTGGGTCGTGAAGCCGAATCGCGGCAGCCGCAGGTCGAGCGGCGTGGGCTTGAGCAGGGTGAGTACCCGTTGCAGCTCGGCGCCGTCGAATCGGCTCTCGACGTCGGCGAAGCGGCCGGCGTCGGGGGCGAGGACAACCATCTCGAGCTGGCGGCCGAGATAGGGAAGGCCGACGGCTTCCCACCCGTCGCTCTGGGCGTGGAGCAGACCGGCGGGGGCTGTGGCGATCATGGTGATCGGGTTGACCGTGTGCCCGTCGAGCAGGGTGAAGGGCGCCGGCTTCGACCGCTTCGGGTCGAAGGGGACGTCCCATGGCGCTTGCATCGACGCGGCCACCGTCGTGACCAACCGGCTGGTGTCGGTGATGGCCCCCCGAGCCACGAGTTCCTCGATGGTGCCGCCCGTCTGTTGGCGCATCCAGGTGTTCATCGAGCGGCGGGACGCGTCAGGGTCGGAGCGGAAGTCCACCATCCGGATACCGGTGCCGAAGGCCCCCGACAGGGTGTCGAGGAACGGCTGCTCGACACGGGTGTCCTTTTGACCCCAGAGCGACACCGGCAGATCGAGGGTGACGTGACCGCGGCGGATGGTGCTGGACTGATCGCCCTCTCGAGTGGCCAGTTGTTGGCCAATGGTGTTGAGGCCGGCATCCAGGTCGAGTCCCGGGGTGAGGTGTTGGACCACGGCGAGCTGCTCGGCGGTCGAGCCGGCGGCACCGGCGCCGGCCATGGCCAGGCCCGTCGACACGGCGAACGGCGAGAAGACGAAGTTGCCGTCGCGGCCGGCCAACACCCGGTAGAGGTCGGTGCCGAGCGACGAGTTGGCCAGCGCAGTCGGCGCCACCATGGCGTGATCGGGGGCAGAGCGTCCGGTGTGGGACCGCACCTCGGTGCCCGTCGCCGGGCCGCCACACGCGCTGGCGGCACCGGCCGCCATCGTCGCTGCCGCGATGATGAGAAGGAGCCGGTGGCGACGCATGCCCCCTAGCATGACCGCCATGCAGGTCACCGCGACAGATGCCGCCGTCGCCGTCGTTCGACGGGCCCGGTCGGTGCGTACGGGGGTCTTGACCATCACCCTCGGCACCGGCTGTTGTGAGTCGACCGCGCCCTTCCTCTACGAGAACTTCCTGCCCGGTCCCGATCAGGCGGCGATCGGTCACATCGACGAGGTCGTCGTGTTCGCGCCCGAGACGCTGCGATCGATGTACCCCGGTGCCGACGGCGTCGTCATCGACGTGTACGAGGGACCCGCCGAGTCGATGTCGATCGAGACCGAATGGGGCTGTCGGCTGGTGCTACGGGGCCTTGGTGTCGACGCCGGTTCGGCGGCAGGCGACCAGACCTGTGCCGTGCCCGCTCAGCCGGCCGGCGATCTCGATGTCGGCCAGCGGGTGAAGGGTGAGCTCCCCGAGGCCCTGCGGCAGCTCCGCCTGCGCTGAGGCGACCTACGCTGCCACCATGCGCTACGTCGAGGCAGGTGGGGTGCGGCTTTCGGCCATCGGGGTCGGCACCTGGCAGTTCGGATCCAAGGAATGGGGATACGGCCCCGACTATGCCGACACGACAGCGCGGGCCATCGTCAACCGGGCCCTCGACCTCGGGGTGAACCTGATCGACACGGCCGAGATCTATGGCCTTGGCCAGTCGGAGCACATCGTCGGCGCCGCCATCGCCGGTCGGCGCGAGCAGGCCTTCGTGGCCACCAAGCTGTTTCCGGTGGCGCCGGTGTCGCCGGTGGTCGAATGGCGAGCGGTTGAGTCGGCCGCTCGTCTCGGTGTGACCAGGATCGATCTCTACCAGGTGCACTGGCCCAATCCGTTCTTTCCGGTCGCCCCGACGATGGCGGCTATGGGCAAGTTGCAGCGGATCGGCCTGGTCAACCAGGTGGGTGTCAGCAACTTCAACCTGCTGCAGTGGCGTCTGGCCGAGCGCAAGCTCGGTGCCCCGGTGCTGTCGAACCAGGTGCAGTACAGCCTGGTGGCTCGAAAGCCCGACCAAGAACTGGTGCCCTACGCCCAGGCCAACGACCGAGTCATCATCGCCTACAGCCCGCTCGGCCAGGGTCTGCTCGGTGGACGCTATGACCTCGACCATCCGGCGCCGCCCGGTGTGCGCAGCAACAACCCGCTCTTTCTGCTCGAGAACCTCGAGCGGGCCGATTCGTTGCTCACCGCGGTGCGCGAGATCGCCTCTGCGCATGGGGCCACCCCGGCGCAGGTCGCCCTGGCCTGGGTGATTCGCCGACCGAACGTGGTGGCGATCCCGGGGGCCAGTTCGGTCGCCCAACTCGAGGCCAACATCGCCGCCGCCGATCTCGACCTCACCGAAGACGAGGACGCCCGGCTGACCGCGGAGAGCGACGCCTTCCGTCCCATGCGAGGCATGGCGGCGTTGCCGGGCATGGTGCAGGCCCGGCGCGCTCGCCGGCAAGCGGCGGCCGAGGCCGAGGCCGAGTCCGAGGCCGAGTCCGAGTCCGAGTCCGAATCGACCGATTGGGTAGCCACTACTCACGACGGGGGGCCGGGATCTCCGTAGGTTCGCCTCATGCTCTCCGACCCTCATCCTGTCTCCTCCCGCCGGGCCCGTCGCCTCGCGTTCCTCGCCGCCGCCCTCGGGTTGGCCGCGCTGATCGTCCCGGTCGCGGTGAACTCGGCTGGCGCCGCCGCCGGTGCTATCGGCACGTTCGCCGGCGACGGCTCAGGGAGCCACAGCGGTGATGGCGGTCCCGCCGGCTCGGCCGGCATCTTGGCCCCCATCGACGTGGCCTTCGACCACGTCGGCAACACCTACATCGCCTCCCGCAACGAGGGCGATGTTCGCA
>JAYUBX010000517.1:0-2541 GCA_043740665.1 Candidatus Neomicrothrix sp. | reverse complement strand
GGCGCTGGCCCCTTCCCGACCGAGCTCACCGACGACACCGGCGATCTGCTGGTTGATCGGGGTGGCGAGTACGGCACCAACACCGGCCGGCGGCGTCGGGTCGGCTGGTTCGACGCGGTGATGATGCGTCATGCCGTGCGGCTCAACTCGCTGTCTGAGATCGCCCTCACCAAGCTCGATGTGCTCGACACGTTCGACACCGTCAAGGTGTGCGTGGCCTATGAGCTCGACGGCGAGCGCTTCGAACACCTGCCCTATCACCAGTCGGTGTTGCACAAGGCCAAGCCGATCTACGTCGAGCTTCCTGGCTGGAAGACCGACCTCACCCAGGCCACCGAGCGCCATCACCTGCCGCAGGCTGCGCTCGACTACATCGCGTTCCTCGAGGACCAGGTCCGGGTACCGATCCGCCTGGTCGGCGTGGGCCCCGGTCGCGAGCAGTTTCTGCATTTCGCCGCATGATCACGCCGGCGATCTGCCGATCGGCTTCCACCACCGCAGGGCCATGAGGGTTTGCGTCGTCGGCTCGGGTGGCCGTGAGCACGCACTGGCCGATGTGCTCGCTCGCACCGCCGAGGTCGTGGTCACGCCCGGCAATCCCGGCATTCCCCACTCGGTTGCGACCCCGGCCACCGAGATCGAGGCCGATCTGTTCGTGATCGGTCCTGAGGTGCCGTTGGTCGACGGGTTGGCCGATCAGCTGCGAGCGCAGGGCAAGCTCGTGTTCGGCCCGGGCGCCGATGGGGCCCGGCTCGAAGGCTCGAAGGCCTGGATGAAGCAGGTGTTGCTCGATGCCGGTGTACCCACCGCTCGCCACGGCGCTTTCACCGCGGCCGAGCCGGCCCTGGCCTTCCTCGACACGCTCGACGGGCTCTACGTCGTCAAGACCGACGGATTGGCCGCCGGCAAGGGGGTGGTCGTCACCACGTCGGTGGCCGCGGCCCGCCTTGCCGTCGACGAATTTCTGTCCGGTCGCGCCTTCGGCGATGCCGGACGCACCGTCGTTATCGAAGAGGGCCTCACCGGGCCCGAGCTCTCGGTTCTGGCGGTGTGCGACGGCCACCGGGCGGTCGCACTGGCCCCGGCCCAGGATTTCAAGCGGGCCCACGACGGTGACCAGGGACTCAACACCGGTGGCATGGGGGCCTACTCGCCGGTACCCCTGGCGGGGCCGGAGGTCATGGAGCTGGTCATGGACCGCGCCGTCGCTCCGACCTTGGCCGCCCTGAGCGCTCGGGGCATCGACTACCGCGGGGTGCTCTACGCCGGCCTCATGCTCACGCCTACCGGCCCAAAGGTGCTCGAGTACAACGTGCGCTTCGGCGATCCCGAGACCCAGGTGGTGGTGCCCCGGTTGCGCACCGACTTGGCCCAATTACTGGCCGAGGCGGCCGCCGGTCAGCTTCGCAGCGAGCCGGCTTTTGTGGCCGACGCCGCCGTCACCGTGGTGTGCGCAGCCGAGGGCTACCCCCAGGCTCCCCGAGTGGGCGACGTGATCGAAGGGCTCGATCGGGCCGGTCAGGTCGAGGGAGTCACGGTGTTCTGTGCCGGGGTGGCGGCCGACGACGCCGGCCGATTGATCACGGCCGGCGGTCGGGTGCTCGATGTCACGGCGATGGCACCCGATCTGGCCGCGGCTCGGCGGCGGGCCTACGAGGCGGTCGCCTACATCCAGTGGCCGGGTCGACACGTTCGCACCGACATCGCCGCCGACGCGGTGGCCGCGACCGGCGAACGGTATTCCGACAATCCCCGAGGAGCACGATGATGAAGGTTGGCGTGTTGATGGGTTCGGCTAGTGACCGGGACAAGATGGCGCCGGCGGCGGTCACCCTCGCGTCGTTCGGTATCGAGGCCGACGTTCGGGTCTTGAGTGCCCACCGCAATCCGGCCCAGGTGGTCGAACTGGTGAGTTCGGCCCGCGAAAACGGTTACGTCGCCTTCATCTGTGGGGCCGGCATGGCGGCCCATCTGGCCGGCGTCGTCGCGGCCCACACGACCCTGCCGGTCGTGGGCGTGCCGTTGTCGGGGGGTGCCCTCAACGGGGTCGACGCGCTCTATGCCACCGTGCAGATGCCCAAGGGCGTTCCGGTGGCCACGGTGGCCATCGACGGTGCGCTCAATGCCGCGCTGCTGGTGGTCGAGATGCTGGCCATCTCCGACGCCGACCTGGCGACCAAGTTGGCCGACGATCGACGCGTTCGTTCCGAAGTCCAGTGACCCGATCGTCGGGTCAGAACGGAACGCGCTCGCCCGCCCCGCCCAGGTGTTCGTCGACCCAGCTCAGCGGGTTGTTGTCCGACCCGTCGCCGGCCGACGGAGCCGATGCACCGACGAAGTCGTCGAAGGCCGAGATTTCGACCGGCGGCGCCAGGCGCTGGGCTGATGCCCGGTGGGTGCGCCACTCCTTGTGTCGGGCCTTGATCTCGCGCTTGGTGCGCACCTGCGGGTTGGCGGCGCCGGAGCGCACGCCCGATGCCGCCAGGGCGCACCACAGGCAGTACGGCGGCTTCTCGGCCCCGAACGCATACACCAGACATT
>JAYUBX010000516.1:0-2894 GCA_043740665.1 Candidatus Neomicrothrix sp. | reverse complement strand
TGGCGGCCCAGTCGCGCCGCGGCGAGATCCAAGGGGTCAACGGCACCTTCTTCGCCGGGGCCTACTGGGGCTACGGCTTCCACGAGGACGGCGTGCGATCAGCCCTTGACGTGTGCCGCCATCTTGGGGTCACGTGGTGACCGTGACTGCCGTCGCCCAGACCGTTCCCCAAGCCAACCGCTCCGCTGGGGTCTCCACCGATGGCTCGGGTCGTCTTGCTGATTGCGGTCAGCCCGCCAGCGCGTTGTACGAAGGGATCGTGCGGCACCGTCGGTTCACGCCGACCCGTCACCAATTCGAATCACCCATCGTGATGACGCTGCTCGACGTCGACGAGCTCAGCCTGCTCGACCACCTGCCGATGTGGTCACGCCGCCGGAAGGCACCGATGCAGTTTCGGCGACGCGACTATCTCGACGGCACCGATCGTCCGCTGCGCGACGCGCTGGGCGACGTGATCGAGGATGAGATCGGGCGTCGGCCCACCGGGCCGATCCGCATGCTCACCCACCTGCGCACGTGGGGCTGGGTGTTCAACCCCATCACCGTCTACTGGTGCTTCGCCGAGGGACCCGACCGAGCGGGCGACAACGGGTCGGAGCCAACCCCCGACATCGTCGTGCTCGAGGTCACCAACACGCCGTGGAAAGAGCGCCACTGGTACGTGATCGAGGCCGAGCAGGTCACGGGCCGAGGGCTCGTGTTCCCGAAGGAGCTTCACGTCTCGCCCTTCATGCCCATGGACCTCGACTACCGATTTTCGTTCACGGCACCCACCTCGACACCGGGCTCGATGCTCGTGGTGCGCCTCGAGTTGCTCCGCGCCGGCCGCAAGGTTTTCGACGCCGACCTCAAACTCGTTCGTCGAGCGCTCACTCGTCGCCGCGCCGTCGCGGTGCTGGCCCTACATCCTCTCCAGACCATTCGGGTCTCACTGGCCATCCACACCCAGGCGTTGCGTCTGTTGGCCAAACGGGTGCCTCTGGTATCCCACCCTCGCCGATCCAGGAGTTCGACATGAGTGACACCCTTGCCCGTTCGCAGACCATCGTGTTGCCGTCGGTTGCCCCATCGATCGTTCCGACCGCGACGCCATCGTTGCCAGTGGCTGCTCGTCCGACCCCCCCACCGACCTTCGATGCCGGGTCGATCCAGGTCGGGCCTGGCCTTCGGCCCAGCCCGCTCGACCGAGCAGCACGCGCCGTGCTGTGGAAACTGCTGGCCCGAGCCGGGAGCGGCCACATCGTGATCGCCGAGGACGGTGGCGACACCTATGAGTTCGGCACCCAGGGGCCCGACCACTACGGGCGACCGGCCATCTCGGTGCATGCCCAGGTCCACGACGCCCGCACCTATCGCGCCGTGCTCACCGGGGGCAGCGCCGCCCTCGGTGAGGCCTACCTCAACGGTTGGTGGGACGTCGATGACCTCACCGGCTTCCTGCGGTTGTTGAGCCGCGAAGTCCATCGCTACGACCCGGCCCGAAACGGTGTCGCCCACTCGGCCGGTCGGGCCTTCGACCGCATCCGCTCGCACCGGCGGCCCGACAAACACCGCGATCGGGCCAACATCCGGGCCCACTACGACCTGGGCAACGAGTTCTTCGCCCTCATGCTCGACGAGACCCGGATGTACAGCTCGGCCTGGTTCGCCTCGCCCGAGACCAGCCTGGTCGATGCCTCGGTCGAGAAACTCGACCGACTCTGTCGCCGGCTCGCCCTGAGCGCCAACGATCACGTCGTCGAGATCGGCACCGGGTGGGGCGGGTTCGCGGTACACGCGGCCTCGCACTACGGCTGCCGGGTGACCACCACGACCATCAGCCAAGCGCAGTTCGAGTTCGCCACGGAGCGCGTCGTCGAGGCCGGCCTCACCGACCTGATCGAGGTGCGCCACGACGACTATCGCGACCTGACCGGCACCTACGACAAGGTCGTGTCGATCGAGATGATCGAGGCCGTCGACTGGCGCGAGCTCGACACCTTCTTCGAGACCTGCCAACGCCTGCTGAAGCCGAACGGCGTCATGGGCCTGCAGGCCATCGTGATCCCAGGCCACCGCTACGAGCGAGCCAAGAACACCGAGGACTTCATCAAGGCCTTCATCTTTCCGGGTGGCTGCCTGCCATCGGTCGAGGCCATCCTGCGGTCGAACGCCCGGGTCACCGATTTCGTCATGACCGACCTGGATGCCTTCGGGTCGCACTACGCCGAGACGCTGCGCCGCTGGCGCACCAACGTCGACGCCCACGTCGACGATCTGCCGGCCCTCGGCCTGGACCAGGCCTTCCAACGCATGTGGCACTTCTACCTCTGCTACTGCGAGGGGGCCTTCGACGAGCGCGAGATCGATGTCGTGCAGTGCGTGCTCAGCCGCCCCGGTGCGCCCGCCTGAGGAACGAACGAACCGGCAGAACAAGGGTCCGAAAGTATCATACATATCAAGTATGATACTTTCTAGGTACTGTATCTGACGAGCGCGATACGGAGGGCCTATGTCCGGCAAAGGTCTTGGGTCATTCGTCAACCGCACCACCGAACTGGCCACCCTGACGGCCTGGTACGACCGTACCGGACCCGGGCTCGGCGTCGTCTTCGGTCGCAAGCGCGTCGGGAAGACCTGGCTGCTCACGAAATTCGCTGATAGTCGGCGGGTGATCCGCCACACTGCGCGGGGGCGACCATTGGTCGAGGAACTCCGCCTCATTTCGGTCGCCGCCCATCCGGTCATCAACCTGCCGCGTCGCTCACTCATCGATCGGCCATTCGTGGATTGGGATGACATGTTTGAGGTCTTGGCCAGCGCCGCCACATCCAGCCCGCTGTTGCTGGTGCTCGACGAGTTCCCTGAACTGATCGAGACGAGCCCCGGAATCGAAGAAGAGTTGCGAGCGG
>JAYUBX010000515.1:0-3370 GCA_043740665.1 Candidatus Neomicrothrix sp. | reverse complement strand
GAGCTCGTGCCGAACGGCTCGATCCGTCACGCCCTGAAGATCGTGATCCAACCCCGCTACTACCACTACGACCCCGCAGACGCGAGCCCTGGGTTCCGGTGGCCGGCCAGTACCGCCGACGGACACGCCTCGCTCACCTACACCGGCCGTGAACCGGCCCTCGAGATGGGCTCGCTGCTGGCGCTGCCCCCCGATTTCGATGTCGACTCGCTGCGCACCGAACCCGCCCGCATCGTCGCTCGGGCGGCGCGGGACTATGGCATCTACGTCGTCGATTCGGCCGGGTTCGACTCGTATGCACTGGGCATCGAGTGGAGCCCCACCGGTCGATTGATCGACGAGTTCCAGAGCACGTGGAGCATGCCGTTCGTGCAGCAGGACTTGGCCCACCCCTGGTCCACTGACCTCGCCGCGCTCATCACGCACCTCGCCGTGGTGGCGAACAATCGACCCGATGCTCCCGGAGGCGGTGGCACGCCTCGCGTCCCGCTGGCCCCGTCGCTGGTCGTCCCCGGCTGACGGCGAGTTCACGCTGTTCGTGGCCGACTTCCGACAGCTGACCACCGAAACCAGGCATCATTGCAGGCCGTTTACCGTCCGTTTTGGTGCCCGGTTTCGGATTTGGCGGTTCAGGATGGACGGATCGGGAGACCGGCGGCCTGGTAGACGGCATCGATCACCGCCATGTTCGCCACCGAGTCGGACGGTCCGGTCAGGATCGGCTGGCCGTCGATTACGGCGTCGCGGAACGCCTCGAGCTGATAGCGGTAGGTCGGGATTCTGGGGAAGCGCTCACGTCGGCTCGATCCGTCGTTGCGACGAACGCTGAAGCGATGCAGCAGATGCGGCCCGGCGGGATTGAACACCCGCAGCTCGCCCTCGGAGCCGACGACACGAAACCCGATGCGCAACAGGCAAGCTCCGTAGAGCGACACGGTGAACTTGCCGCTGGCGCCGCCAGGGAAGGCGAGATCGGCCTGCATCCACCGGTCAACCCCGGGCGTCCGCTCTTTGGCCGAAGCGTCGAGGACCGTCGGCTCCTCGCCGGTGAGCGAGCGGAGTTGATGGATCGAATAGCACCCGAGGTCCATGACCGCTCCGCCGCCCAGCGCGAGATCGAAGCGGATGTCCTGCCGCTTGAACAAGGGAACCTGCATCCACGACTCGACGTGCTGCAGGTCGCCGAGCTCACCGCTCTGCGCCACCTCGACGGCCCGCACCATCAGCGGGTGGTACCGGTAGTGGAACGCCTCCATCAGCATTCGATCCGCACGCGCCGCGGCCGCCGCTACCTCGCGTGCCTGGACGGTGTTCGAAGTCAGCGGCTTCTCGCAGAGCACGTGCTTGCCAGCCTCGAGCGCGGCGATCGTCCAGAACGCATGGAGACCGTTCGGCAACGGGTTGTAGATGGCATCGACTTCGGGGTCGGCGATGACCGCCTCGTAGGTGTCGTGCACGATCGGGATGGACCACTTCGAGGCGAACTCGTCGGCTCGCGCCCGATCCCTCGCCGCCACCGCGACAACTTGGACACGGTCGACCTCCCGCGCCGGCTTCAGCAGCGCCCCCGGTGCAATCGCCGCCGCACCAAGGACTCCGATTCGCAGGGTGGTCACCCGGTGAGACTAGGGCGGCGAAGTCGTGCCGCAGACGCTGACCCGCCTGAGGGTTGGGTCAGTGAGCGTGGCCGTGGTGAAGGTCGGGGACGTGGTCGTGTGTGTGCTCAACCGAGTCGTGGTGATGACGGTGGGTGTGGCGGTCGGCGACCGGTCCGACGTGGACGTGATCATGGTGCTCGTCATGGGTGTGCTCATGTTCGTGATCGAGCGACACGTGGCGGTGGCCGTGATCGTGACTCGTTCTGAGCGAAAGAACGACACCGACGGCGGCCAATGGGACGGCGACCACCTGCACGACCGAGATCGATTCGTGCAGCGCCGTCCACGACAGAACGGCACCGATGAACGGGGCCGTGGCGAAGATGACCTGGCCGCGGGCGGCGCCGAGATCGCGGGCACCCTTGACCCACAGGGTGATCGACGCGCCGTAGCCGAGCGCACCGATGGCCAACGCAGCCAGGATCTGTCGTGCCTCGATCCCGGCCGCCGTCGCCATGACTAGGCCGAGGACGACGTTGACGGTTCCGGCGACGGCGCCCTTGGTGAAGGTGATCTGCTCGGGGCTCAGTTGGTCGATCCGGGCGGTGACACTGTTGTCGATCCCCCAGCACACGCACGCAGCGATGATGAAGAGACCCCCGACATCGAAGGCGACGCCGGGTTGCCACACCAGCAGGACTCCCGCCAGTGCAATGAGGCTTGCGGCAGCAAGGAGCCGTCGCCCGAGATGCTCGCGGAAGACAACCGCGGCAATGGTCAGGGTGGCAACGAGCTCAAAGTTCAAGAGCAGCGACCCGGTGGCCGCCGGAATCCGGGCGAGGCCGGCAACGAGAAGCACCGGGCCCAGCGCCCCGCCGAACACGACGGCGACGGTGAGTGGCCTCCAGCCGGCTCGGATGCTTCGGCGGTCGGGACGGTGGCGAGCGACGGACGGGAGCACGGCGAGCGCGGCACCGAGATAGAGGAGTCCGGCGAGCACCAGCGTCGGCATCTCACCGGCGAGCACCGACGCGGCCGGCGCGGCGGCGCCGAACAGAACGGCCGCCAGCAAGCACCGGACCACACCACGTCGCGACATCGCGGACCAGTGTGCCATCGCCGGCCTCACTCGCCCACGGGGCCCCGGCCAGATGACGACGTTGATCACGAAAGGTGCGCCCGATCCGAGTTCATCTGCCGAGCCTGAGCCCGGGCGAGATAACCGACTATCGACCCGAGCCCGGCTGCTCGCCCGCAGCCGTCGGTTCCATGACCCGCAGCACCGGGTGGCCGTCGACGTTATCCAGGGGGAACCACACCCGATGGGTGGCCTGGTCAACCGCAACCGTGTGGGCGCCACCGGCGACCTTGGCCTCGGCCACCTTGTGAAGGGTTCGGTCGGTCTCATCGAACACGGACACGGTGCCGGATTCGGCGGCGACGTGGAGCCGCGCTGGTCCATGTCGTCGTTCCGCTGGTTGAGTTGATGGGATCGCGGGGCACTTGGCGGGCGTGGGCACCGTCGGAGCGAGGCGCGCCCCGGCGCCGATGGGAAGCAGCCCGGTGGGTGCATAGTCGAAGGCCCCGAAGTCCTCGACCCCAGGCATCTTGTGGTCGAACCCGACTGCCGTGTGGGTGAGCGACAGCGAGAGCTAGAGCGCGACGGCGATATCGGCTTCGATGATGCCGCTGTGGCGTGCGGCCACGGCGATGCGGGTCTGGCGTCGGCAATCGATGTTGTTGATCGACGCCGTCTTCGCCGCCGAACCCAC
>JAYUBX010000514.1:0-3155 GCA_043740665.1 Candidatus Neomicrothrix sp. | reverse complement strand
GCGTCCTTCGTATAGCCGTAGAGACCTCCGCCCCCGGACTGCCCAAAATCAGGTGGAGTCTTCCAGTTCGTGTTGGTCAGCCAGAGGACACCGGCCCCGATACGGATGATCGCCATGAGCTGCGATCCGGCCTTCGACAACGGTTCCGTTCCAACCGCCATGGATGACCCGATTCTGTCCGGGCTGGAGATACTCAAGTCTTTACCTCTCCGTCGACTCTGGCGGATCGCACCGTAGCGCCATACGGCGATCCCATCACCGGGGATAGCCGACCTTGCGCCCAACACGCCGACCCGAGTACCGGCGGGGCCAAACATAGGCGGAGGGCCTCAGCCAGTACGCTATCCGGTTCGAACACCGATGCCTCGTCGTAGACCTTGGCGTTGGCGCGAGGACTCGCTTCATCGTTCATCGCTGCGCCTCCGGTTCAATGTCGACGTCGTCAAGTACCGGCATGGGGCGGAGGTGCCGGTTGGGTGTTCCGGGGTCGGTCAGCCATCGGGTCGGTTGTTCGATCGGCGATTCATACCGGCAGGCTTTCGAGCGAACGACTCGCCGGTCGGTCCGGCGGCTCACAGATCCCCAATCGTTCGATCATTGGGCAGGAACAACCATCCACCATGTTGGATCCATGCTCTCCATCCGCACCTTCCGGCTTGTCTCGGTCGCTCTGGCCATGACCCTCGCTACTTTGGCCTGCTCGAGTCAGAGGTCCGCCACCAGGGCGCCATCAGACTCTGCGCTGCCGGCTACGGCCACAGCGGCCAACTGCGCGCCGCTCGACACCGAAGGCTTCAACAAGACCGCGGCGGGCACCAACGACCCCGACGGCGAGAAAGACCAATGGCGCCTTGCCCTCGGCGACAACCCCGACTATCTCACCGCCACATCCGCCACCAACCTCATCAAACCCGACATCGGCATCCCACCCATGATCGGCGTCGTTCGCGGCCCACCCCCCAACGCCAGTAGATCGAGACCGCCTTCCTCAACATCCTTCAGACGGCTGGTATCCCGGCGACGACGATCGACGCCAGCAGCCTGAGTCACAACCGGGTCAATAGCCAGATCGGTCGCGCCAGAACACCGTCATGACCGGCCCAATCGTCAAATTCCTCTCCGGATGCTTCCATCGCGCACCGAACTGAGGCGACGCCACCGGAGGCTCAGCCCCGAACATGAGACTCAATTTGGTTTGCGACTGACGTCGCAGCGGAGGATCAACGGGCCGATGACCCAAGTTGATATGCGCCGTGATCCCAACGAGAGGGAGCAGCCGATGGCCGAGTCCGGGGGTGGACGGCGCACGCCAAGGTCACCTCGCATGAGTCACTCGTCGTACGGCCGCTCACCGCTCACCGCTCACCGCTCAGGAGTCGGAGTCTGGGTGGTGCTGCCCGAGGCCGTTGCCGATGGCGAAGAAGGTGGGAGCCCATAACCCGACGAAGATGCCGAACCGTTCGGCATTCGCTCTGTCGTCGCCCTTCTTGGTGTTCCAGATAGCGATACTGGCACCGACAGAGGCCAGGCCGAGCACGTACATGACGTCTTGGGACATGCCGACTTTCTTAAACAGTTTGATCATGAGAGCGGTCTAGCACTGCTTCTGCGAAGCTCACCGATCAGAGCGCAAGAACACTGTCGCGCTTCCACGCACTGAACGACGCAATGGAGCGGCCGTGGGGTGCGACGAGCCACGGCCAGGGGTGAAGCCCGACGACGTTCATCCGGGTGCGGCGCGACCGGAACCCCGGCACGGGAGCGTAGGTGACAGCGACGGTGTGGTCCGCGAGTACCGCAATGGGGTCGCCTACCGCAACGGTCAGATCGCACGTCGTCGCCAGCTCGGCGAGCGTCTCGGTGAGAAAGACCAACCGCTTCGACGACAGACGCAGCCTGGCCAACAGCGGCTCATCGAAAACGAAGACGGCCGGAAGATACGGATGGGCGGCGAGCGCCGGGTCGTCGACCCCGAGCGACTCCGCGGTCAGCCAGACTCGGTCCGCGACGCCGGTCGTCTCGACCTGGGAGGGCCCAGCGGTGACACAGAGCGCCGGATCGGCTCTGATCGACGCTGGCGGGGCGGTCGGCGCGTAGGTGGGTGGTCCCGGCCACTGCTGAATCGGGCAACAGTCACGCAGGGCACACTCCGCGCACAAGCCGGGCGCTCGACGCTCGACCTGCGATCGGGAGAACCCGTACGGCTTCGACGCACCGACGCCGGTTGTCCATTGCCATCCGAGCCGGTTCGCAGCCCTCGACCCGTCCAAGAGATGGGCGAAGAACTCGTCCTCACCGTTGCGCCACGGCGCACCGTGACGAACCGACCAGTGGCTGGCCAGCCACATGCGGGTCTGGTTGACCAGCCAGCCACTGGATCGCAACTCCTCCACCAGCGAGGTCACGCACAGCAGATCACCGTCCCAAGGCTCATCGCATTGACCCCCCGAGGCAGGATCGCCCACGACGATGTCGTGAAGCATCGCTCGACCCGTTTGCCCTCCGAGGCGGGCGTACCAATGCCGCGCGTACTCCTGCCACAGCAGCTCGTCGCGGAACTTCTCGACATCTCGGGCCGGGCCGCCGGCGACGTGGCTCCACACCTGTCCGAGGTGGAGCAGTCCGTGCCGAATGTACGGCGACAGCCGCGACGCACCGCGGCGCCGAACGGGAGCGACCTCGTTGCGGCGGGCGGCGTAGCCGGTCACGTCGTACGACGCGAGGGCGGTATCGGCCGCGGTCTGCCCCCCACGGAACCCCGTCGAGGAGCGCACCTCATCGCAGACCAGGTGAGCCAAGTGTCGTCCGACGAACGCGACCGCGGCGTCCTCGCCGGGTTCAGGTGCGGTCAACACCGTCGGACCATATCGCCTATCACTGCAGGGCGTACTCGCCGCCGCAGGTTCCGAGGCCACGCTGGTCGCACAGCCGAGTGTCGGCCCGCTCGCTCCGGGCGAGGCCGGACGTCGGCTCGCCGAGCATCCGCCGCACGGCCGAGCCAAGCGAGTGGATGCTTGATGCCGTCGATGCCGATCCCCAGGGCGACCACACAGCAATGGTCGGCGAAGTGCACCCCGTCGATCATCAACGCCACGATGTCGAGACCCGACAGGTCCGTAGCCATGAGCTCTGCGAGCGCGGTCTCGGTGCGAGCC
>JAYUBX010000513.1:0-2652 GCA_043740665.1 Candidatus Neomicrothrix sp. | reverse complement strand
GTCACGACGATCCCGGCCAAGAGGCGTCCGATTCGCTTGCGACCGGGCGATGACGACATCGGGTCTCCTTGTGAGGCCATCAGCGGCCCACCTCGAGGTGGGACACGAGGGATACCGGCGCTACGGACGTCGGGAGGAACATAGATCGAGCATGGCTCAGCGTCGACGCGAACGCCCAAGCAGGGGACCGACGAATCGGCGAAAACCGATGTGTCATCGGTCAACCACCTCCACTGGTCGGCTGCTCTTGGCCAGCCGGCTCGTGCTTCTCGAACGGGCGGGTGCCGTGTACGGCACCGATGATGCCGCTGACGACCAGCAAGATGCCGAAGACGAACAGGATCAAGGTAATGCTCGACCGGCCCAGCCTGGGGCGGAAGGCGATGACGGCGGCACCGATGAACACCGCGGTGGCGACCAGACCGAACACGGCGGCGGAGCCCTTGGTGGTGGGCAGGGCCAGCAGCACCCGCGAGAAGCCGATGACCATCACACCGACCAGCACCAGGGCCAGGATCGGCAGCCGCAAGGGCTCGGTGACCTGGCGGTAGAGCTCGACGTTGGCGGTGTCGTCACCGGTGGCCCGCTCGGCCCAGGCTCGCACGGTCCACATGAAGGCGGTCGCGCCCAGCACGACCGCACCGGCGAGCGCCAGCGGGCGGCTGCTCAGAGCCAGCCCGATCAGCAAGGTGACGACGCTGAACGCACCGATGACGGGCCAGTAGCTGGTGCCGACCGGGGCTCGGGTCAGCGGCACGTCGTCGAGGTGGGCGATCTGGGCCTCGGCCGAAGGGTCGGCGTCGCGGAAGGCCGTGAACAGCCCACCGAGCAGCGCGCTCACCACGGCCAGACCCAGCAGGACGGTATAGGCGAGGTGGTCGCCCACGCCGCCCTTCCACCCGACCGACAGCGGGCCGATGACCCGGTCGATGATGGGGTCATCGCTGCTGCCAATGGCGGCGGCCACGGCACCGACCGCCGCGACGACAGCCAGCCCCACGTAGAAGCGGAAGGTGACGGTGACTGCTCTGGACTTCAACATGTCAGCCCTACTTCGTCACGAAGATCGCGTACCAGATGACGGCGTAGAGGCCGACCATCACATGCCAATAAAGTGCCGCGGCGGCGATGCCGTCGTGCTGCCGGCTGCTGAAGCTGCCGGCGAGAGCCCGGAAGCCCATGAGGATCACGAAGACCATGGCGCTGATGACCATCGCCACCTGCGCCCCGGTGATCGCGTAGATGAGTGTGGCCTGCGGCGCCGTCGCCATCAGGTTCCACTTCATCAGCGAGTAGAGATAGCCGCCCTCGACGAGGAACGAGAAGGCCAACAGCAGCGAGACGCCGAGGGCCAGATAGGCGTTGGGCCGATCGTCGTTCTTGATCGACACCACCGCCCACTGGATGGTGAAGACCGACAGCACCAGCGTGAGCAACATCATGTTGGGCTGGGTCAGCGGCATGACCACATCGGCGACGATCCACTTCGTACCGGCAGTCAGCGTGGCCGTGCGCATCGACAGGTAGACGCCGATGAGGCCGACGAACATCATGGCAATAGCGGCACAGCCGAAGGCGGTACCGACCAGGAGCACCCGCGTACGCGTCTCGACTGGCGGAGGAACGGGCCCGGCCAGGACCCCGACCGGCTCGGATGTGACCGTGGCAACCATCAGGAAGCCTCCTGCGCATCGATGATGTCGAGCAGCGGCTCAGCCGACTCGACCACGGCCAGCACACCGAAATCGGTAAGAGGCGGCGGCGAGGTGGTGGCCCACTCGAGTGACTGACCCTGACCCCAGGCATCGCCAGCAGGGGCGTCGCCCTGTCCACCGCTGATCAGCCCGATGACCACCAGGATGATGGCGATGACGACCATGAGCTCACCGGCGGCCGAGGCGCCGTTCAGCGCCTTGGCGGCGTCACCCAACGAGGTGACCTTGAGCGAGAACCCGTAGGCCATCAGGGGCAGCCCGGCGAGCAGCCCACCCACCAGGCCGACCAGCGCCGCCAGCTTGGCGGGGCCATCGGCGACGAACCGGCCGAAGAGCTTGGGGGCCCAGTGCACGAGGGCACCGAGGCCGGCCAGCGTGGCCGCGGCGACGACCAACAGCATCAGGCCGTCGGCGAACGGAGGCGTCCCTCGATCGATCCAGGCCGGATCGTGCAGCTGCAGCGGCTTGATCACATAGAGCGCACCACCGAACGTGGCGAGCAACAAGATCACGGCTGCGCCCAGCGAGAACAGCAGCGAGCTCTTGAGCAGCGGCTTGCTGCCCCGCAGCGTGGTGGCCCAACCGGCCAGCAGGGCCAGCACGGGCAGGACGATCACCACACCCATGAAGACGTAGACCGCCTGGTTCAGGATCTTCGGCGAGTAGTACGGCTGGGCGTAGGCCCCGAAGCTGAGCACCCCGAACGCTCCGATCGCCGTCATCATCACGCCACGCCGCTCGAGGCGTCGGCCGGCCAGGGTGGCCAGGATGTCGGTGATGGCCCCGAGCGCAGGAATGGCCACGATGTAGATCTGGGGCGGGCCGAAGAACCACCACAGCTGGCCCCACTGGGCCTGGCTGAACGAGGTGCCATCGCCATAGTGATGGTCGACGTAGATCAGCAGGATGTTGGCCAGCAGCACCGGCAGGGTGAACA
>JAYUBX010000512.1:0-1886 GCA_043740665.1 Candidatus Neomicrothrix sp. | reverse complement strand
GCTGAGCCGGGTGTCGCAGCGGTTCTACGAGGGCAGCGCCACCGTGCCGTACCTGACCGTGGGAGCCACCGACGCCCGCTTCTTCCGCCGGCACGGCATCACGTCGTACGGCTACGGGATGTTCAGCGAGAAGATGACGTTCGAGGACTACGGCGCCATGTTCCACGGCGACAACGAGCGCATCGATGTCGAGTCGTTGGGCCTGTCGGTCGAGCTCTGGGACCTGGTCGCCCGCGATCTGCTGGGGTGACGCCTACGATGCCGCCCGTGATACGGGCAGCGTTGTTCGACCTCGGTGGTGTCATCCTTTCGTCGCCGTTTGAGGCGTTCGCGATCTACGAGCGCGACCACGATCTGCCCGACGGGTTTCTGCGGCGGGTGAACACCATCAACCCGGACACCAACGCGTGGGCCCGGCTCGAGCGGGGTGACGTCGACCTCGAGCAGTTCGGCGACCTCTTCTCGGCCGAAGCGCTCGCCCTCGGTCACGCCGTCGATGGCCATCAGGTGCTTGGGCTGTTGTCGGGGGAAATCCGGCCGGCCATGGTCGAAGCCGTACGCCGGTGCAGCGACCACATGATCACTGGCCTGCTGACCAACAACTTCATCGCTGCCAACGGGCGCGGCAGGCAAGACACTGCAGTCAGCGAAATGCTCAACCTCTTCGACGCGGTCATCGAGTCGAGTCGGGTGGGCGTGCGCAAACCCGATCCGCTCTTCTACGAGATCGCGTGCGAGTCGCTGGACGTGGCTCCCGCCGAGGCGGTGTTCCTCGACGATCTCGGCATCAATCTGAAGCCGGCCCGCGCCATGGGCATGGTCACCATCAAGGTCACCGATCCCGCCCTCGCCATCGCCGAACTCGAACAAGTCGTCGGCTTCCCCCTCTCCTAAAACCCCGAACCCCAAAGTCCCCGAACCCGCCCAAACCCCGAACCTTCCCCGTTTTTGCGCACCCCAACGACTAGATCGGCGGAAGGTTCAGGTGTTGGCCCGGCGGCGAGCGGCCCGAAGCTGATCCCGGACGGCGGCCGGTCGATGCCAGATGTCGAACTCCTCGATCCGTTCGACGACGAAGCCGGCATCGATCAGGGACTGTCGACGGCGGTCGTCGTCGGCTTGGGCGGTCAGGCTGCCGTGGAACCGATCGCTGTCGACCTCCACGACCAAGGGACGTTTCGAGTCGAGGAAGTCCACTCGCCCGACCCAGCCCTCTGCCCCGACGTCGACCTGGCGCCGGAGCGACGTGATCCCGATCGATTGGGCGATCTCCTGGAAACGGGCTTCGAGGTTGCTGTCAGGCGGTCGGTACGTCGCCGGTCGGTCCGCCAAGATCTCGCGCATCAGCTGGATACCTGGCCGGCCGCGCTCGGCGTGATCAGCCAGGGTCTGGTGCAGAACTGCTCCGGTAACCAGGCGCATCGACCAAGCGGCATCGACGAGCCGGGGGAGCCGCATCGGGTGCACGCGAGGCGCCAGATCGAACAGCGTCCGGGCGGGAGTCGTCACCGGGATGCCGTGGTGGATGGTGCGATGGCTGGCTGGCAGGTGGGTCGACGTGTGGACGAAGCCGAGCGTGCTCACCGGGTCGGTGGCACTGAGCAGCCGAACGAGGTGGATGGGCTGGAGGCGGAAGCCAGGTAGACCCCAGACCGCAGCGCTGGACTCATGTGACGCGTCCGTGTCACCAGCGTCGAGCGCCGCGGCCATGACCTGCTGTTCGGGCGTCGAGGGTGACCCGGCGATGCGGAAGACCCGAGCACTCAGCCGTTCCCACTCGCAGGTGGCGAGCCGATGCCGGACGGCTGATCGACTGACTCCGGCCATCCGGGCCTGCGCCCCGCTGAAAACCCCGTACTGATCAGCGGCCAAGCGCCGCAGCTCCG
>JAYUBX010000511.1:0-1586 GCA_043740665.1 Candidatus Neomicrothrix sp. | reverse complement strand
CTGCACCTGAAGCCCTACAGCCATCCCCACCCCGAGATAGCGGTGGCGGCCATGATCTCGCCGTCGGGCCCCCGCGCGGCGGGCAAGTTCGGCTGCTCGTTGCTGTCGATCGGCGCCACCCAGAGTGCCGGGTTCGACATGCTCGCCCATCATTGGGACGTCATGGAGCAACGGTCGGCCGAGTTCGGCAACACCGCCGACCGCCGCGATTGGCGCCTCGTGTCCCAGGTGCACCTGGCCGAAACCCGAGAGCAGGCCTATCGCGACGTGGCCTATGGCCTCGACGACTACTTCGACTACTTCCGCAAGGTTGCGGCCCTGCCCATCGTGCCCGAGGGTGGTCCCGAAGATCTGGCCGATCAGGTCAACGCCATGGGCGCCGGCGTGGTGGGTACCCCCGAGGACTGCATCGAGATGATCGAGCAACTCATCGACCAGAGCAATGGCGGGTTCGGCACGTTCTTGATCCAGGCCCATGAATGGGCCGACCAGGCCGCCACCCACAAGTCCTACGAGCTGCTGGCCCAGAAGGTGCTCCCCCACTTCCAGGGCTCGGCTCGACGTCCGCACGAGTCGAAGCTGTGGGTCACTGAGAACCGCCCGACGTTCCTGGGTGCCGCCGGTGCCGCCATCATGAGCGCCATCGCCAGGCACGGCGAGGAACAAGCGGCCAAGGACAGCCAGCTCGACGCCGAGATCGAGGCCATCGAAGCCACCGGCGACACCGCCATCGAGAGCCCGCCCCCGGTCAGCTAGCGAGCCGGATCGGCTAGGATCACCGCCACAACTCAGGCCGATCATCGTCTGTGGGAGAGCTCAGAACATCGAGCGCCGAAGGAGCAACCGCCCGGAATCTCTCAGGCCCCCGAACCGCAGACCTAGGCAACGCTGGAAAGCAGTCCCCCTCCCCCGCCTGCGGTGGATCGGGCCTCACCGACGGGGAAACCCGGCGCCACCGCCACCACGGCGATGACCGCCGGCGAAACTCTCAGGTTCCGTGACAGCGGGGGCGCCGCCCCGGCGGCGCGTTCCGTGTCCACCCTGCCCGAGAGGTTTTCCATGTCACCGTCGTCGTCGCTGCCGGACTCCATGTCGCTCGACCAGCTCGAGGGCCACGACGAGTTCGTGCCTCGCCACATCGGGCCTGCGACCGCCGAACAGGCTGAGATGCTGGCGCTCCTCGGCCTGGGTTCGCTGGACGAGCTCACCGACCAGGTCGTGCCGGCCAGCATCCGCTGGGACAAGCCCCTCGATCTGGCTGCGTCGGTCACCGAGGCCGAGGCGTTACGTCGCCTCCGTGAGCTGGCGTCCCGCAATCAGGTGCTCACCTCGCTGATCGGCATGGGGTACTCGAACACCATCACGCCGAGCGTCGTGCTGCGCAACGTATTGGAGAACCCGGCCTGGTACACGGCCTACACGCCCTATCAGCCCGAGATCTCGCAGGGCCGACTCGAAGCGCTGCTGAACTTCCAGACCATGGTGTGCGATCTGACCGGCATGGAGCTGGCCAACGCCTCGCTGCTGGACGAGGGCACCGCGGCGGCCGAGGCCATGGCCATGTGCCGGCGACTCACGCCGAAGGC
>JAYUBX010000510.1:0-3229 GCA_043740665.1 Candidatus Neomicrothrix sp. | reverse complement strand
CGGCCGTCGGCTGCACTGGGGGTGGAAACGAGATCAACCATGGCGCTGACTCTAGCCGAGAGTGAGAATCAGTGAGAATCGGACGCGGGCGAAACCGAGGACCGAAGCCACGGGTTCAGCCGACGGGCGTGAGCACCAACACCGGGATCTCACGGGTCGTGAGGGTCGCGTACTCGGCAAAGTTGGGCATGACCGCAGCCTGGGCGTCGTAGAGCCGGGTGCGTTCGTCGCCGGCGGCCGGTGCGGCATCGACCTGGATCGTCTCGGTGCCGATCTCGATCGTCGCCCGCCGGTTGGCGATCAGGTTGTGGTACCAGCTCGGGTTGGTCGGGGCGCCGGCCTTCGAGGCGATGATGATGTAGCGGTCGCCATCACGCGTGTGCACGACCGGCGAGGTGCGGGGTTCGCCGCTCTTGGCCCCGGTCGAGGTGAGCAGCAGCAAGGGCGCACCGGCGAAGGGTCCGGTGGTCTCGCCGCCGTTGGCACGGAACTCGTCGATCACGGTCTGGTTGAAATCCATCATCGCCGCGGGGGTCATATCGCTCATGGGCCGCAACCGTATCGAGCCCGATCGATTTCCACGTTCGGTGGTCAGGCCGGATTCGTGAGGGCGGCCTCGATCGCGTCGATGCCGGTGGCGAAGGCCAGGCGCCCGGCGGGGTCGAGCGTCGAATAGGCGGCCACCGCCATCTGGTCGGTCAGGCGCTCGGCCTCGGCCCATCGGGCGCGATGGTCGTCGGTGATCTCGGGGACCGCGCCATCGTCCCAGCCGAACATGGCCAGGTCGCCAGGTCGGTTCACGGCATGAGCGGTGAGGGCGTCGAGACCGACCGCCCGGACGGCGATCAGATGGGCACTGCCACGGAACTCGCGGAGCAGGGCCACCAGTTGCATCGCCCGAGCCGGAGGATCGTCGGCCAACGGCTCGGCGGCGGCCGCCGCGTAGAGCGCCAGCCCCACCGGGTCGGCCGCCTCGACGACGGCATCGGCTGCCGCGCAGAACCGGTCAAGGTCCTCGATGTCCCCGAGGCGGGCCCGTCCATGGTCGGCGGCGCACTGGACGTAGGCCCGACCCGCGTCGCGCGGCGCTACGATCTTCGAGCCCGATGTCCACATGTCGGCGACCAACGACGGGTTGAAGTAGCCGAACGCGCTGGCCACCACGCCGGGCTCGACGTCGCCCAGCACGCCGCCCCGACCCAGGAAATAGAAGCGGAAGCCGTCGAGGCCCAACGCTTCGCCTTGAGCCAGGGTCTCGGGCACGAAATAGAACGCCCATCCCAGGTCGCGGACCTTCGGGCACACCTCGTCGACCAGCTCTTCGGGAGTCATGGCAGCACTCTACGGCGGGGCCGACGGGGGGTCGTTAGCGTGGGCCGATGCCCGCCGAACGCGACCTCGACTTGCTCATCGCCCAGCTCACCCTCGACGAGAAGGCCGCGCTCGGGGCCGGTGCCGACTTCTGGTCAACCGTCGCGGTCGAGCGGCTGGGCCTGCCGTCGGTCACGGTGACCGACGGACCGAACGGTGCCCGCGGCTCGGCCCTGCTCGGCTTCGGAGCGGTCAGCTCGGTGTGCGCCCCCTGCGGGTCAGCGCTCGGCTCGACGTGGGACCCCGACCTGGTCGAACGGGTGGGGGTCATGCTCGGCGAGGAGACCCGCACCAAGGCGGCTCGGGTGTTGCTGGCCCCGACCGTCAACATCATGCGTTCGCCCCTCGCGGGCCGGAACTTCGAGTGCTACTCGGAAGATCCGCTGCTGACCGGCCGGCTGGCCACCGCCTTCATCCGAGGGGTGCAGTCGCAGGACGTGGCCACGACGGTCAAGCACTTCGCCGGCAACGAGGCCGAGTTCGAGCGTCACACCATCAGCTCGGTGATCGACGAGCGCACCTTGCGCGAGATCTACCTGGTGCCGTTCGAGATGGCCGTGGTCGAGGGTCGGTCGCTCGGGATCATGACCGCGTACAACCGACTCAACGGCGAGTACTGCACCGACCGGGCTGATCTGCTGCAAGCCATTCTGCGCGACGAGTGGGGCTTCGACGGGTTCGTCGTGACCGATTGGTTCGGCGCCGGCTCGACCGCCACCGCGGCGGCCGCCGGGGTCGACCTCGAGATGCCTGGTCCCGGGCGCTTCTACGGCCCCCCGCTGGCCGCCGCCGTGCTGAGCGGCGAGGTCGACGAGGCGCTGGTCGACGCGTCGGTGCGGCGATTGCTCTCGGTGTTCGACCGGCTCGGCGCGCTGGATGATCCGCCGGGCGACGTCGAGCAGTCGATCGACCGACCCGACCATCGGGCCCTGGCTCGCGAGGCCGCCGTCGGGGCCACGGTGCTGCTCACCAACGACGGGGTGCTGCCGATCGATCCCTCGACCGTCGGGTCGCTGGCCGTGATCGGCCCCAATGCCGACCGCGCCCAGATCATGGGTGGCGGCTCGGCCGCGCTACGCCCGCACTACCGGGTCACGCCGCTCGAAGCGATACGCGCCGCGTTCGGTGCCGGAGTTGACCTCACCTATGAGCGGGGTTGCGACATTGACTTGGTGGTCCCGCCCCTGCAGGGCGAGTCGGTGGTGGGCGCCGATGGCACCCCGGGCGTGTCGGTCGACTACTTCGCCGGCGGCGATTTCGAGGGTCCCGTCGTCGCGACGGGTCACTATCCCGACAGCCGCCTGTTGTTCGTCGGTCGGCCCCAGCCCGAGATCCCGTCGGGTCCCTATTCGTTTCGGATGTCGGCCCGGTTCACACCGGCCGAGAGCGGCGTGCACCACCTCACCCTGGCCCAGTCGGGCCACGCCCGGTTGTTGATCGACGGCGACGTGCTCATCGATGGCTTCGAGGTCGAACCACCCGCTGGCACGCGCTACTTCGGCGTGGTCAGCGGCGATCTCGAAGCACCGATCGAGCTCAAGGTCGGGCAGGCCGTCGACGTGGTGATCGAGTACTCGAGTACCGGTTCGACCTATCTGCGGGGCGTGCTGGCGGGGTGCCGTCGACCGACCTCTGACGACCTGATGGACCGCGCCGTGGCCGCCGCCGCCGCCGCCGATGTCGCCATCGTCGTGGTCGGGACCAACGACGACTGGGAGACCGAAGGCGAGGACCGTTCGACGCTCGACCTGCCCGGCGCGCAGGACGAGTTGGTGGCCCGGGTGCTGGCGGCCAATCCCCGTACGGTCGTCGTGCTCAACACCGGCGCCCCGGTCGTGCTGCCGTGGGCTGACGACGC
>JAYUBX010000509.1:0-7910 GCA_043740665.1 Candidatus Neomicrothrix sp. | reverse complement strand
GAGTCGAAAATCATCGAAGCGCCATCATTGCGCCCAGGAGGAAAAGCTATGACCGTCGGAGCCGCACTTCTCGTCATCGTCGTCGGAGTGCTCATTGCCGCATTCCTGAACGGAACCATCGGGCTGATCGTCGCCGTGGTTGGCCTCGTCGGGTTGGTCCTGTCGTTGGTTGGCGCCGGCCGCGCCCGCGTCTGACCGACGGTCGACCCCCAGTCGACGCAGCAGCCTCAGGCTGCCCAAGTTCGCCGCCCGGCCCCCTCCCCTGAGGGTTGGGCGGTGCTGCGTCTACCCCACGGCGAAGCGGAGGCCCGCATCTGGCCCACTACCATCCCGCCGGTGACCGCCGACCTGATCCGAGTCCGATTTGCCCCGTCGCCGACCGGCTACCTGCACATCGGTGGGGCGCGCACCGCGCTGTTCAACTGGCTCTTCGCCCGCCATCACGGCGGCGAGATGCTGCTGCGGATCGAGGACACGGACGCCGAACGCAGCCGTCCCGAGCTGACCGAGGCCATCTATCGGGCTCTCGACTGGCTCGGCGTCGACTGGGACGGCGACCCAGTTCACCAGAGCGATCGGCTGCCCCAGCACGTCGCCGCCGCCGAGCGCTTGCTGGCCGATGGCCAGGCCTACCGCTGCGACTGCACCCAGGACGCGGTCAAGGCTCGAAACGTGGCTGCGGGCGGCCCACCGGGCTACGACGGCTTCTGCCGCGATCGTAAGGTGGCGCCCGGCGAGGGTGTCGTCGTGCGGTTCCGTACGCCCGATACCGGTGCGACCGGATTCACCGATCTCATCCGCGGCGAGGTCAGCTTCGACAACGGCAACCTCGAAGATTTCGTGATCGTGCGCAGCACCGGCCTGCCCATGTTCCTGGTGGCCAACGCGGTTGACGACGCTGATATGGGCATCACCCACATCGTGCGCGGCGAAGACCTCATCAACGTCACCCCGAAGGGGCTGCTGTTGCGCCAAGCCCTCGGCATCGCCGGTACGCCGGTCTTCGCCCACCTGCCCCTGATCGTCAACGAGAAACGCCAGAAGCTGTCGAAGCGCCGCGACGACGTGTCGGTCGGCGATTACATCGATCGGGGCTACCTGCCGGCGGCGATGGTGAACTACCTGGCCACCCTCGGATGGGGCGCTCCCGACGGTACCGAGATCCGCCCCTTGGCCGAGATCATCGAGCTGTTCCGGCTCGAGGACGTCAGCTCGTCGGGCGCGTTCTTCGACGTCAAGAAGCTCGAGCATTTCAACGGCGAGTACATCCGGGCGCTGGCCGTCGACGAGTTCATCGACCGGTCCCAGCCCTGGCTGACCGGCCAGGTCACGCCGACCCCGTGGCCGGTCGACGCCTATGAGCCCGAGGTGTTCGCTGCTCTGGCCCCGCTGGTGCAGGAGCGGGTCAAGCGGTTGGACGAGGTGCCGGGGTACGTCGATTTCGTGTTCCTCGAGGATCCGGTCGTTGACGAGGCGTCCTGGCAGAAGGTCATGGTCAAGGGTCACGACTCTGCGGTCACCATGCTCGACGGCATGCTCGACGCCTTTGCCAGCTGCGACTGGTCGGTCCCGGTGCTCGAGGAGACCCTGTTTCCTTTCGGCGAGGCCCGCGGCATCAATAAGGGTGCCGCCCAGGCGCCGATCCGCGTGGCTGTCACCGGTCGCGCCGTCGGCCCGCCGCTGCTCGAGTCGCTGGTCGCCCTCGGTCGTGACCGCACCCTGGTGCGGCTGCGATCGGCGCGCGACCTGATCTGATCATGGGGCTGATTCGACTGGCCTTCAAGATCGGGCTGGCCATCGCCGGTGTCGTCGTGGTCTATCTGGTCGTCACCTTCGGGCAGGTCTGGTGGGCATCGCGTCACGACACCGGCGCCTCGGCCAGCGCGGTGGTCGTGATGGGCGCCGCCCAGTACGACGGCCGTCCCTCACCGGTGCTCAAGGCTCGGCTCGACCATGCGGCCGAGCTCTATCACGACGGCCGGGCCCCAATGGTCATCGTCACCGGCGGCAAGCAGCCCGGCGATCGGGTGACCCAGGGCCTGACCGGCTTCGACTATCTGCGTGACCACGGGGTGCCGGAGAGTGCCATCAAGGTCGAGGTGCAGGGCACCAACAGCTACGAGGAGCTCTCGGCCGCCGCGCTGATCGTCAACCAGGCGGGCCAGGCGCCCGATGTGCTGCTCGTCTCGGATCCCTACCATGCGCTGCGCATCTCGCAGATCGCCGAGCAGGTGGGGCTCACCCCCCACGTCTCGCCCGCTCACACGCCGTCGTCGCTTCGGTCGATGGCCCGTGAGACCGTCGCGGTCGCGGCCGGTCGGATCATCGGTTACCGCCGACTGTCGGCGTTCGCCTAGGATCGGGCTGCCCTACGGGGCCCACCTTCGGGGGTGGTGTAATCGGTAACACGGGTGGTTCTGGTCCATTTGTTGGGGGTTCGAGTCCTCCCCCCCGAGCAGCTGAACACGACATGAAGGCCCGGGTCCGCGACCTGGGCCTTCCTTCGTGAACCGGCACGACGTCACAGGGAGACGCCCATGACCCGGACCCTCGACTCCACGCCGGCCGCTGATGGCTTCGTCATGCCGGCCGAGTGGGATCTCCACACCGGCTGTTGGATGGCCTGGCCCGAACGCACCGACACCTGGCGTAACGGCGCCAAGCCGGCGCAACAGGCCTTCGTCGCGGTGGCGACTGCGATCGTTGAGTCCGAGCCCGTCACGGTCGGGGTATCGGCCCGCCAGTACGACCATGCCCGGGCCGTGCTGCCCCCGACGGTCCGCGTGGTCGAGTTGTCGACCGACGATGCCTGGATGCGCGACATCGGCCCGACCTTCGTGACCGACGGTCGCGGCGAGCATCGCGGGGTCGACTGGGGCTTCAACGCCTGGGGTGGGCTGTCGGGAGGCCTCTACTTTCCGTGGGACCAGGACCAGCGGGTGGCCGCCAAGGTGCTCGAGATCGAAGGCGCCGATCGCTACCGAGCGCCGCTGGTGCTCGAAGGGGGCTCGATCCACGTCGACGGCGAGGGCACCGTGTTGACCACCGAGGAATGCCTGCTCGGACGCAATCGCAACCCCGAGCTCGACCGACGCCAGATCGAGCAGCACCTCCGCGACTACACCGGGGCCGAGACCGTGATCTGGCTCGGAGCCGGGGTGATCGACGACGAGACCGACGGGCACATCGACAACCTGGCGTGCTTCGTGCGGCCCGGGGTCATAGCCCTGACCTGGACCGACGACGTCGATGATCCCCAGCACGCCGTCTCGCTCGACGCCCGGCGCCGCCTCGAAACGGCGGTCGATGCGCGGGGTCGATCCCCCGAGGTGCACCTGCTGCACCAGCCGGGTCCGTTGGCCTTGACCGACCACGAGGCGGCCGGCGTCGACGCCGCCGATGGCGCCAAGCCACGTCGGGGCGGGGCCCGGCTGGCGGGTAGCTACGTCAACTTCTACGTGGCGAATGGCCGGGTGGTGGCCCCGCTGCTCGACGAACGGACCGATGCCGCCGCCCTCGACCGGTTGGCCACCCTGTTTCCGGATCGTGATGTGGTCGGCGTGGCGGCCCGCGAGATCCTGCTGGGGGGCGGCAACATCCACTGCATCACCCAACAGGTGCCGGCCGGCTGACCGATTCGACGAGGCCGATGGCGAACCGGCCGATGGGGAACAAGTCGGACCCTGGTGTCTGTTGCCCGGGGTACGGCTCCCGAGGGTAGGTACCGGTCACGTTCCGAATCACCAAGGTCGCGCCGGCCCGGTACGAACCGTTGGCGGCTCTGCGTTTCGGCGAGTGGCCTGGATCCACGGCGGTTGGATCCACCAACGGCCCGGACCCGGTGCTGCTCTTGCACGGTCAGCCCGGTCGCGCCTCGGTGTGGCGCCAGGTCGGAGACGAACTGGCTCGTCGTGGTGTGCACGCGCTGGCGCTCGACCGTCCGGGCTACGGACGAAGCCATCGCCCTGGCGATCGCCTTCCCCGAGCGGGTGAAATCGATGGTCTTGCTCGCCCGGGTGGGGGCCACATCGTCGGTCAATCGGCTCGACCACCTGCTGGCCTGGCCGATCATCGGCTGGGGAGCCCTGCGAGGCGGGCTGCGGGCCCTCGTCGCTGAGCTACCGGTGCTGCGCGACTCGCTGCACCATCTCGATGTGCCGACGTTGGTGATGGCCGGCAGCCACGACCTGATCGTGGCGACCTCGGCGTCCCGCGACCTGGCCGACGAGATTCCCGGCGCTTCGTTCGAGCTGGTCGATGCCGGTCACCTGCTGCCGACCGAGGTGCCCGAGCTGGTGGTCGACGCCATCGTGACCACGCCCGCCCGGGTGGCCGCTCGCTCGTGCGTCACTCCCGACGCAAGGGCCAGCCTCAGCGGCGACCGCCGAGGGCGCGCTCGAGCTCGGTCTTGCTCATCTTCGACCGTCCCTCGATCTTGCGGCTCTTGGCTTCTTCGTAGAGCTGTTCGTAGGTGCGTTCGGTATGGGTGAGTGGCTTGACGACTGAGGCCTGGCGGGGCATCGGATCTCCTCGGGAGGACCGGGATGGCCGGCGCGGTCGCACCGGGGGTGGTTCGTCACTACCCGTCCGTCGACCGATCTAGTCCCCGGATTGGTCTAGGCCCCCGATGGCTGGGGTAGGTGCAACCAATCCCTCAACCACCCCGAATCACCAAGGAGCCATCACCATGGGCGAGAAGACCGATCAGGCCAAGGGCCGAGTCAAGGAAGCCGTCGGCGACCTCACCGACAACGATGACCTCAAGCATGAGGGAACCGCTGATCGAGTCGGCGGCGAGATCAAGGAGAAGCTGGGTGACGCGGTCGACAAGGTGAAGGACGTGCTTCACCGCGACTGATTCCGCTGGCTCGCCACAATGCCCGGACCCCAGGTCCGGGTCTTGTGGCAGTTTTGTATCCGTGCGATGTACCAACCCGATCGGAATGACCCGGCATGACACCAGCCGACCTCGCTGAACCCGACCCCACTACTACCGCTGGCCGACCATGGTGAGCGAACCCGCCGTACCTTTGCGGGTCGACACCGAAGCGCGGGGCGAGACCGTGGTGCTGGTGCTGGTCGGTGAGCTCGACCCGCACACCGCGCCAACGCTTCGTGACCACCTCGACGCGGTGGTCGACGACGAGACCACCACCGTGGTGCTCGATGTCGCCGGGCTCTCGTTCATCGACTCGTCGGGCCTTCGCGTGATCATCGCCGCCCACAAGGACATGGATGGTCGGGGCGGCCACCTGATCCTGCGGTCGCCCACCACCACAACCCTGCGCCTGCTCGAGGTCACGGGCCTGGCCGAACACATCACCGTCGAATGACCGACGCCGAGATCCGGTTGGCGATCCCCGCTCAGTCCCGGTTTCTGCGCATCGTCCGGCTCACCGCCGCGGGCATCGCCGGTGACCTCGGGTTCAGCCTGCAGGACATCGAAGACCTGCGGCTGGCCATCGACGAGATGAGTGCGGTGCTCATAGACGGAGTCGGCCCGACCGTCGAGCTCGAACTGGTCTATCGGATCGACGGCGACGAGCTGCGGATCGAAGGCCGGTGTGCCCACGTCGGGGCTCTCGCCGAACTGCATCCGGTAGCCCGTGAGCTGCTGTCGATGACCGCCGACGACTATGCCGTCGAAGACGCCAGCGATGGCCGCCGATTTCGGTTGGTCAAACGTCGGACCAGTAGCCAGGACTGATCGGTGGCAGCCCACGAGAAGCCGACGGCAACGCCGCTCGAGCGGTTTGCCGACTACCGGCGCACGGGTGACCGCCGGCTGCGCAATGAGCTGGTCGAAGAGAATCGCCGGACGGTGGACTACTTCGTCCGGCGCTACTCGCGCCGCGGGGTGCCGGATGACGATCTGGCCCAAATCGGTCTGCTGGCGTTGGTGCACGCGGTCGAGCGCTTCGATCCCGAGGTCGGGGTCACCTTCTCGACGTTCGCCAGTCGCACGATCGACGGTGAGGTGAAGCGGTATTTTCGGGACCGAACCTGGTCGGTGCGACCCCCTCGGCGAGCTCAGGAGCTGCACCTGGCGCTGCGTCGGGCCGACGACGACCTCACCCAGCGGTTGCGGCGATCACCGACCATGGCCGAGCTGGCCGCCGAGGTGGGCGACAGTGAGGACCATGTCCTCGAGGCGCTCGAAGCCGGCGTGGCCCACCACGCGACCAGTCTCGACCAGCCCCAGGGTGACGGCGACGATGCCGGCACGATTGGTGATCGACTGCTCGGGCGCGGTGATCGCGGCTACGCCGACATCGACCGGCGCCTGATCATCACCGAGCTGTTGGCCTCACTACCCGATCGCGAACGCGAGGTGATCCGGCTGCGGTTCTTCGAGAACCTCAGCCAACCGCAGATCGCCGACCAGATGGGAATGAGCCAGTCCTACCTGTCGCGGATCATTCGCCGCACCCTGGTGGATCTGCGGGCCCGGATCAAGGCTGACGCCCTCGACGACGAGCCGTAGGGTGAGGCGGAAGCAGTGATCGGGGCCACAGGTGGCGGGCCCGCACCACGTTGACCTCGGCGGCGACGACCAACAATCGCGCCAGCAACGACAACCAGACGAGCAGTCCGATCACGATGGCGAAGACGCCGTAGGTGTTGCCGGCGCGGCCCACGACCCGGGCGACGAACCACGCGCCGAGCAGTTGCAGCCCGAGCCAGCCCACGGTGGCCACCAGCGCGCCGGGCCAGAGCGTCGACCACGGCTCCTGTGGACTCAGCACCTCGAACAGCACGAGCAAGGCGGCCAGGACGATGACGATCGTGACCACGGCCCCGGCGATCCGGCTGGGAGCGGATGCTCCGCCGACTCCGGCCAGCAGGGCCGCGGCGCCGGATCCAATGACCAGGGTCGTGCCCAGGATCGCCACCACGGCCAGGGACCGAAGGCGGGCGGCGACGAACAGCGGGCGCTCCGAGACCGGTACGGCCCACACCGTGTCGAACGCCCGCTGCAGACCCCGGCCCAGCCCGAGCCCGGCCCACAGTGCGGCGAGCAAGCCCAAGGCCACCACGACGCCGCTGCCGTCGATGGTGCCCACGTTGGCCCGCAGGTCGGTGCCGACCACCGGAAACTGGCTCAGGGCCGATTCGAGCAGTCGATCCCGCAGGTCGGGATGATCGACCAACGCCCACCCGGCCACGGTGACCAGCACCAGCAACAGCGGGAAGATGGCCAAGAAGGCGAAGTAGGCGACCAAACCCGCCAGGGCCCCCGCCTGGTCGTCGCCGCCCTTGCGGATCACGGCCACGCCGAACGCGGCGACCGGGTGGCGTCGTTGCCATTGATCGATCGAGGCGATGATGCTGGGAGTCATTGGGCGAGCGAACCTCGAGGCAACGAGTCCGCCGACGTCTCGACCGGTCGCAGATCGAGCTCGAACCAGACGATCTTGCCCGGCAGGAACTGGTCGATGCCCCAACGGTGGGCCAGCCGATCGACGATGAGCAGCCCCCGTCCGCCTCCGGCACCGGCCGGCTCGGGGTGCAGGACCTCGGGCATGCCGTAACCGAAGTCGCGAACTTCGACTCGCAGGAAATTGGCGTTGCCCCGCACCGTGACGGTGATCTCGCCGGCCCCGAGATCGACTGCGTTGGCCGTCAGTTCGGTGGTCAGTAGCGCGACGACATCGATCTCGGTGGTGACGCCCAGGAACGGCAGCGCGGCGACGGCGAAGTGCCGTACCAGGGGCACGCTGTCGGTTTCGGCGCTCACCGTGATGGCGAGCTGCTGGATGCTCACGGTTCGACTCCTCTGCTGGCCTGCTTCCTTCCCGTCCCGGGTCAGATCCAGTTTCGAGTCCGCCAAAATTGGAAGTGAATTTTTTATTGCCGGTAATTTTCTTAAACTCGGCAAAACAATAATCGATTTCCTGTCGTACTTTTTT
>JAYUBX010000508.1:0-1915 GCA_043740665.1 Candidatus Neomicrothrix sp. | reverse complement strand
TAGAGCGCGTTGATGTCGCCGACCGGCGGCAGCTCGACGCGCTCGCCCGAGTTGAGCTCGAGCTCGAGGTTCCAGAACCCGGGTATCACGTCGGACGCCAGGATCCGGTACCACGGGATGTCGCGTCGGTGGGGCCAGTTCTTCTGCAGGCGTAGACCCTCGTCTCGCACGACCAGCACGGCGAACAACATCATGCGGGCGCCAAGTACAGCGGTGATCAGACCGACCAGACTGACCGCTCGCCACCAGAGATCGAGGCCGGGGGAGATCACGCCGGGGACGAACACCACGGCGATGATCGACAGCAGGACGACCCGAACCACTCGGGCGACGGGCGACATCCGCAATCGATACCTGGTGGGCTGCATCTCCCGCAGTCTCGCACTCGCGAAGCCCGATGCCACCGCGAGCGGCCGATCGGGTGCGGTCACTGCTAGGGCCGACGACCCCAGGCGCTGATGGCCAGCGGCCCGAGCACCTCGAACGACGGCTCGCGGGCCTGGGCCAAGGCCTCGTCGATCAGTTCGACCGGCAGCAATCCCGACTCGATCAGGCCCGGTCGGGCCCGTTCGAGAGCGAGCACGTACCACTCGGCACTGGGGGTACCACCGTGCATGGTGACGACCTTGCCCCGAGACTCGATGTCGACGAGCCCCGCCGACCGAAACGCGCCGAGCATCCGCCGTCCCCAATGGCCGTCGTAGCCCGACGTCTCGGTGTGAGCCTGACGCACGGTGCTCGACAACGTGGCGAACGGCTCGGGCAGTTCCTGGGCGTCGAACACGAGCCAGTCGACGTCTTCGACGACGACCCAGCCACCGGGCTTCGTGGCCGCCACCATGTTGGCCAGCGCCTGCTCGCGGGCCGGCAGGTGCTGCAGGACGGCACGAGCGTGCACCAGGTCGAAGTGGGCAGCGGGCAGCGGATCGACGGCCACGTCGTGCTGGCGCACGATCACGTTGGCCGGTTGCTCGCCGACGAACTGCAGGTCGATGTCGGTGGCCATCACCCGCCCGTCGGGACCGACCTGGTCAGCCAGCCATCGGGCCAGCGATCCGCCGCCGGCACCGACCTCGAGGACGTGCCCGCCGGGCGCCAAACCCAATCGGCTCAGCAGCCCGGCCGAGTCGCGGTCGAAGCCTTCGGCCAACAACCCGTGTCGGTAGGTCTCCTTGGCCACGTCGTCGGGGTCGGCGGGGGCCGCCGATCCGTACCCGGCCACGAGCCCCGCGACTGGTTCGCCATCCGGCGCCGACGGCGACCCCGTTCTCACGAGCGGGACAGCTCCCGCCAGGGCACGTCCTTGTCGGCGCGCGGTTCGGCCGGCAGACCCAGCGCCCGCTCGCCGATCATGTTGCGGTGCACTTCGTTGGTGCCGCCGCCGATCCTCGACGAGAACTGCCCCATCAGCTGCATCTGCCAGAAGCCGCTCTGCGGCGCGTCGTCGCCACCGAGCATGCCGGCTGCCCCTTCGAGGTCGACGGCCAGCTCGACCCGCTGCGACAGGGCGCCGGTGAAGACGTTCTTGAGCACCGACAGGTCGGGCGGGGTGCCGCGCTGGTGCATGATCGCGGTCTGCATCCGCCACTGCAGAAAGGTCAGGATCCGCTCCCAGGTGTAGACCTGCGCCAGTCGTTGGCGGATCAGCGGATCGTTGGTGCGGGCGCTCACCCGAGCCAGTTCGAGCACGGCATCGAAGGTGCTGGTCTGACCGGCGCCACCGATCATGCCCGACTCGCTCGACAGCACCGTACGGGCCACCGTCCAGCCACCGTTGAGCTCGCCGACCAGGTTGGCGGCGGGGATGCGCACGTCCGTGAGGAAGACCTCGTTGAAGTGCGACAGGCCCGTCGCCTGCACCAGCGGACGGACCTCGATGCCGGCGGTCTTCATGTCGACGACGAAGAAGCTGATG
>JAYUBX010000507.1:0-4907 GCA_043740665.1 Candidatus Neomicrothrix sp. | reverse complement strand
GAAGAACGATCCCTGGGCCAGGGCCGACGAGGGTGGCGTATCGCCGGGGGCGAAGCTGCCGCGGTACATCGCCACCGTCCCGTGGACCTCCGTGCAGTTGGCGCCGCTCACGGTGACATCGGCGACGTGGTTGTCGGCGCTCAACACGACCGAGTTCGGCGTGACGGTTATCGGTAGCGGGGCGGTCGCCGACACCGGCGAGGCCAACACCACCCCGACGCCGAGGAACCCGGCGACGGCACCGACGCCGAGCCCACGGCGGGTATGACGGGACAGAGATGAGCGCAGCATGGAATGTCCTGGACAGTGGCACCGTCCCGATGCCGGTCTGGTCACTGTGACAGGTCAGAAGCACGTGGTCATGAGTACTGTTACTCACGATACTTCTCGATAACTCACGAGCGCGGATCAGCTCGGGATGACTCCGATCAGTGGCGCAAGCGGAAGTGGGGCTGCCACTGCGGGTCAAGCGCATTGCGACCAGGATTGGCCTGGTCGCGCTCGGACAGGATCGGCTCGGCCAGACCCCAGTCGGCATCGATGGCCGGGTCGTCCCACGCCACGCCCAGCTCGTCGGCCGGGTTGTAGTAGCCATCGACCAGATAGGTGATGGTCATGTCGGTCAGCGCCGCGAACCCATGGGCCACCCCTGGCGGGATGAACACGCCGCGGTGGCTGTGGGTGCCATCGGGCTGGGTGCCCAGGTCGAGGGTCAGGGTGGCCCCGTCGGTCGGCGAGCCGGTGCGCAGGTCGTGCAACACCACGCGGGCGGCGCCGAACGGCACGTACCAGTAGTCGGCCTGGTGCAGGTGATAGTGCAAGCCGACGATGGCGCCGGCCTGACGATCGCCCCGATTGGCCTGGATCATCTCGCGACCCTGCGGAAACCACTCACGGCGATAGGTCTCGACGAAGTAGCCGCGCACGTCGCCATGAATGGCGGGCTCGACGATGTAGATACCGGCGACGACGTCGCTCTCGGTCACGGTGGCCATGGGCGGGCAAGCTAGCCGACTGCCCCCGAACCGCCGATTCGACGAACTGCTCCAGATCGACGGGCCGAGCCCGACCGACCGACTACTCGAGATCGATGCTGCAGTGATCGCCCACCATCAGGCGGGTGGCACGCGGCCGTTCGGTCGAGCGCTGCACCTCGACGTACTTGCCGATCAGCGAATCGGACAAGCGCGCCACGCCGACCACTCGGCTGTGTTCGAGCACCACCGACTGCTCGATCTCGGAATCGACGATCTCGCAGTCGTTGGCGATGGCCGTGAACGGCCCGACGTAGCTGTTGACCAGCCGGGTCTCGGCCCCGATGATGGCCGGCCCCCGCACGGTCGAGTTGATCAGCACGGCCCCGGCCTCGATGACCACACGCCCGTCGATGCGCGACTCGGCGTCCATGGTGCCGTCCATGCGGGGCTCGATGGTGTCGAGCACCCGCCGGTTGCTCTCGAGCAGGGGATCCTTCTTGCCCGTGTCGAGCCACCAGCCCTCGACGATCTCGTGGCGGACCCGTTGGCCGTGATCGATGAGCCACTGGATGGCATCGGTGATCTCGAGCTCACCCCGCTCGGACGGCGCGATGCCGGCGACCGCCTCGTGGATCGCCGAGGTGAACAGGTAGACGCCGACCAGTGCGAGATCGGACGGAGGATGTTCGGGCTTCTCGACCAGGCGCACCACGTGACCCTCGTCGTCGATCTCGGCCACGCCGAAGCGTTGCGGGTCGGGTACGTGGCAGAGCAGGATCTGCGCCGACGGCGGAGCGTGGGCGCCGGCGAGCGTCGGTTCGGCGCTGCTGCGACGGTCGTCGTGGAAGTGCTCGATGAACTCGGCCAAGCCCTGTTGCAGCATGTTGTCGCCCAGGTACATGACGAAGTCGTCGTCGCCCAGGAAGTCATGGGCGATGCGCACACAGTGGGCCAGGCCCAGCGGCGAGTCCTGGGCGATGTAGGTGACCCGAACCCCCCAGTCGGATCCGTCGCCGACCGCCGTCATGATCTCGGCCTGGGTATCACCCACGATGATACCGATGTCGGTGATGCCGGCCTCGGCCATGTCCTCGATCCCATAGAACAAGATCGGCTTGTTGGCGACCGGCACCAACTGCTTGGCGCTGGTGTGGGTGATGGGGCGAAGCCGGGTTCCGGCCCCGCCCGACAGGATCAGGCCTTTCATAAGAACGAGGTCTACCACTTGTGTCAGGGGGTCCCCGTGCCGATGTAGAGGCCATGCGACCTATGCGCGGTCATCAATCCCAGCAACCAGCGACGACGGAAGGGCTCCGACGACCCCACGGCTGGCGCCGACCCGCGGTGCTCGGCCTGGGCTTCCTGACCCTGGTAGCGACCATCGTGGTCGTGCCGTCGGTGAGCTACGCCGACACGCCGGTGACCCGCATCGACGACACCGCGCTCGCCTTGGCCCCGTCGACCCCGACCTGGGCCGCGCCCCTTCTCGCCCCCGTCGCCCCCGACACCCCGCTCGGTCGGCAATCGCTCGCCGGTCGATCGGATCGCCGGACGGCCCAGATCACCAACATTTCCACCTTCAACCTGATCGGGCTGTCGATCCAGGCGCCCCCGACGTCGACCGTGCTGGTGCGCACCCACAACGCCGCCGGCTGGAGCGCCTGGCAGCCGCTCGACTTCGACTCGCAGGATGCCCCTGACGCATCCAGCGCCGAGGCGCAGCGAGCCGCCACGGTGACCCACGGGGTGCCGGTCAGCGCCCCGATCTGGGTCGGTCCGTCTGATGGTTACGAGATCAACGGGCCGGCGACGGCCACCGACGCAACCGTGCATCTCGCTCGCGAGCGGGTCACCCGCAAACGAGTCACCAGTGACCGAGCCGGAGCAGCTACGGCCCCCGAGCTGGGCCAGCCCGCCATCAACAGCCGATCGACGTGGAACGCCCGGGCCCCCAAGGAGACGCCGGTGCTGAACCCGACCACCCGGCTCGCCGTGGTGCACCACTCGGTGACGGCCAACGACTACGCCCCCGGTGACGTGCCCAGCATCCTGCGGTCGATCCAGGCCTTCCACATGGATGGCCGTGGGTGGAACGACATCGCCTACAACTTCGCGGTCGACAAGTACGGCACCATCTGGGAGGCCCGCGGCGGCGGCATCGCCAACGCCGTCGAAGGCGGCCACTCGCTGGGCGCCAACTTCGAATCGTTCGGTGTCGTCACCCTCGGCGACTTCACCTCGTTCGCTCCCCCGGCGGCGATGATCAACTCGATCGGCCGGGTCATCGGCTGGAAGCTCTACATCCACGGGTCCGACCCAGCGGCGACGGTGCAGTACGACGTCGGGGCCAACCCGAAGTTCCCGAACGGCGCGTCGCTCACCCTGCCCACCATCGTCGCTCACCGCGACGTGGGTGCCACCGGCTGCCCTGGCGACCTGCTCTACCCGCACCTGGGCGAGATCCGAGCCATCGCCCAGAGCACCTACAACCAGCTTCGCGCCACGCCCGGGCTGTGGCCCACGATCGTGACCGGCACCAACGCCGACGGCCGGCTCGAACAGTTCGCCGTCGGCAACGACCAGCAGGTGTGGCACGCGTGGCAGACGTCGACCGGCTGGTCGGGCTGGGTCCCTCTCGGCGGACGGGTGTCGGGTCGCCTCGCCGTCGGACGCAACGGCGATGGTCGCCTCGAGGTCTTCGCTGTCGGGGTGTCGGGCGGCCTCTGGCATCTGTGGCAGGTGAGTCCCAACGCGGGGTGGTCAGCGCCGTCCAACTTGGGCGGACGATGGTCGAGCACCATCGGCGTGGCCGTCACATCAGCACCCGATGGCCACCAGGAGGCGTTCGTCGTCGGCGACCAGGGCGGTGTCTACCGCATCGCCCAGGTCGCTCCGAACAGCGGCTGGGGCCTGGTCAGCGTGCTGGGCGGGTCGCATCCGTCGAACAGCTCGATCGTCGCGGGCCGCAACGCTGACGGCCGGATCGAGGTCTTCAGCATCGCCGACGGTCGCGACGTCGTACACGCGTGGCAGACCGCGACCGGCTGGTCCGGCACGTGGTCGATCGGCGGCTCGATGGCCGGCGGCCTGTCGCTGGTTCGCAACGCGGACGGGCGCCTCGAACTGTTCGGCGTCGGCACCGGCGGCGGCATCGTCCACGCCTGGCAAGTGGCCGCCAACAGTGCATGGTCGGGGTTCGCCCCGATCGGGGGGCCCACGGCGGGCGGCTCGGGCTCGGCGGTGGCCATGAACGCCGACCACCGCCTCGAGGCGTTCATGACCGGCACCGACGGTCGGGTGTGGCACAGCTGGCAGGTGGCCCCCAACAGCGGATGGTCGCCGACGTTGCCGCTCGACGTGCGGGGCGTGGGCACGCCGGCCGCCACATCGGGCCCCGGTCAGCGACTCGCCGTGGCTGCGGTCGATCCGTCGAGCCCCAGTCAGGCGCAGTCAGCCACGCAGGTGGCGCCCAACGCCGGCTGGGGGCCCACGGTCTCGATCGGCTGATCGGGTTGGTGCCGGGCTAGAGCTGCAGGTTGGCGTACAGCACGCCGTCGGCGGCGATGCCGAACAGGTGGATCCGGCCGTTGGCGTTGTTGCTGACCGCCAAACCCTGCGGGGCGACGCCCGAGAACGGCACCCAGATCGACCAACCCGAGTTGGGCGCAACCTGCCACGAGTGCATGACCGAGCCGGCGGCGGCGCGGGCGAACACCTCGAGCCGGCCGTCGGCGTTGCGCGCCACGAGCGGGTCGGTCTGCAATTGACTGCCCAGGCTCGACACGCCTGACCAGAACCCGTTCGGGGTCAGCTGGTAATCGTGGATCAGATCGCCCGACGAGCCGCGGGCAAAGACCTCGAGCCGGCCGTCGGCATTGGTCGCCACCTTGATCTGACCGGCGGCCGAGCCGCCCAGGCCGAACCATCCCG